>DASSFT010000279.1:0-10641 GCA_035694045.1 Chitinophagaceae bacterium | reverse complement strand
GGCAATGACATCTATGAAGCGCCCCGTAAAGTTTTGGAGGTCCTGGATGCAGAATTGGTTGAGATGAAACGTTGCCGGAGCAATGGATTGTGTTGCGGTGCCGGTGGAGCCCAAATGTTCAAAGAAGAAGAGAAGGGCAACATACGCGTCAATTTTGAAAGGACAAACGAAGCCATGGCGACAGGCTCGCAGGTAATAGCCGCAGCCTGCCCTTTTTGCAATACAATGCTCACTGACGGTGTAAAGAACGCCGAAAAAGAAGATAGCGTAAAGGTCATGGATGTTGCCGAACTGATCGCCCAGTCAATGGAGTAGTTCAGCAAACAAGGTAAATGGCCGAAATCATCCCGCCTAGAGACAACCGACACGAAATTATTTCTCTGCCGTAACTTAGCAGCATGAAACTGGAATATAAACATCTTCTGGACAGTAGTTTTTCTCACGATTCGCGGGTTTGGATCTACCAGGGAAGCCGCTTGTTTACCATCGGTGAAGCATTGGAAATTGAAGAGTTGCTGAAACAATTTGCTACAGAATGGAAAAGTCATGGTGTGCCTGTAAAAGCGGATGCGCATCTTTTCTTCGGGCAATTTATCATCCTGATCGCCGATGAAACGGCTACCGGGGTTAGCGGTTGCAGCACTGATAGTTCGGTGAGACTGGTTAAAGACATTGAGCAAAAGTTTAACGTAAGTATGTTTGACAGGACCACGCTGGCATTTGTAATAAATGATAAAGTGCAGCTGCTTCCGATGGCGCAATTGCAATACGCGTTCGACAATGGTTTCATCAGTGCCGATACTCTATATTTTAATAATTTGGTTCAGACCAGGGATGAATTGGAAACCAAATGGATCATCCCGGTTAAGGATAGCTGGATCAAGAACCGGATCAAGCTAAATGTTGAAGGTTGATTCGTTCCTGCTTTGTATATTCGAATGACAAATGCGGAAGTAGCTCACCTGGTAGAGCGACAGCTTCCCAAGCTGTAGGTAGCGGGTTCGAGTCCCGTCTTCCGCTCTCAAACTTATTTTTGGAAAATCAAAAGCAGCTCACCTGGTAGTCCGCCGGCTGGCGGATCCTAAGCTGTAGGTAGCGGGTTCGAGTCCCGTCTTCCGCTCAACGAATAGAAATTCTAACCGATATTTTGCCCCCTTACGTATACGCTGAAGTTTCGTGCCGACGCCAAGGGCTCTGGTTGACGGAGTCGGTGTAGACGCACAGGACAAATTGACTTCGTAAAAATTTCAGCTCCGCGTGCTGGCAAATGGAACGCCAGGGATGTTCGATTCTCGATTTCGTCCCGTCGGGACGAAGATATCGGTAGCCAAATCCTAAAATGTTTAACCTTGCCCCGTAGGGGCAAAACATGCGAAAACATAACACATCGGCCCATTCAGAAGGCTGAAGCCTCCCCCTACAATCAATAAAAGAATCACACCATTAGCGGCGGTGAAAACACATGAAAACACCGTTATAAAACCTTGCCATGTTATCAGATGCCCGGTATCTTTCCCTTCGAAACATTTAATTCAGGCTCGATCAGTTTCTAGATCGGCAAATGCTACCTAAATCACCTGTTCTATGGCAAACTCATACACACAAATCCATATTCAATGCGTTTTTGCTGTAAAATTTCGCAAAGCGATGATTGCAGAACAGTGGAAACATCAGTTACATAAATACATAAGCAGCATCATCCAGAACCATCAACACAAAATGATCTCTATTAACAGTATGCCAGATCATTTGCATATGCTTTTTGGCATGAGGCCTCAACAATCTCTTGCCGACCTTATGCGTATTGTGAAAGGAGATTCATCAGAATGGATCAATAAAAAGAAGTTCGCCACATCATTATTCCGTTGGCAAGACGGTTATGGAGGATTTTCGTATCAAAAATCATCAATAAGCACCGTGGCTGCTTATATTGAAAACCAGGAATTGCATCACAAGAAAATATCTTTTGCTGATGAATACCGACAATTGCTGAAAGAATTTGAGATCGAATATGATGAACAGTATATTTTTAGACCCCTGGAATAGGGTGGTATTGGCTTTAGTTGACCATTGCAAAAAATGTTGCACTGAAAATCGGCACATGTGGCAAATTGAACCTTACGATAACTTTCAGGCACCGATGTTTTGCCCCTACGGGGCAAATTGATTCTTCCATGTTTATAGCTACCGATATTGCGCCCTTACAGGGCGGCAACGTATTATATCCCTTGGACATCCTCATTGATCCTACATGTTATATGGCTAACGATATTGCGTCCTTACAGGGCGGCAACGTATTATCTCCCTTGGACATCCTCAATGATCCTACATGTTTATAGCTACCGATATTGCGCCCTTGCATGGCGGTAACTTTTATCTGCCGCGGGTATCCTCAGGAAATATCCGGCGTCGTTGGTCCTTCACTTATCCCGTCGGCACGAGGAAGTCGGTAGCCAATGCCATGCTTGTTTAATCTTCGCCCGTAGAGGCAAAATAGTTTATTAAACAGACGATCCTATACAGTCTTACTCGAAAGATAGACAAGAGCTACAGGATTATCGACTATTTGATTATTTTTTTGTTGGCAAATTGAGCGGTTTCTTCTTTGCAATTTTCGTAAAATTATATCCAACACTCAACCGGAAATTCCTTGTCCTCGTCTGACTGAAACTTTCGACGTTGAAATTCGTGCCATAAGTAAAGCTCCGGTTGCGCTGTTGCGAAAAAATATCGATCAGGTTGAGAGTTATGGTTAGTCTCCTGTCCAATAATCTTCGCTGGATACCCGTATTCATACTCCAGTTCCATCTTGCATAGCCCTGCGGGTTGGCAAAACGATTGAAGGTAAAGCTGCCCGTGAAATTCCAGACGTCCCTGGGATTAAAGGTCGAATTAATGTTAGAGGTAAACGAACCTCCATTACGATAGTGATTATAGTTCCTGTCAAATGAACTATACTGGTTATACGTGTAGCTCGCGCTCAGGTTGACCCGTAATTTTTTTGTAATGCTTAACCCTCCCCACGTGCTGGCCTCATACTCTTTCCTTCCGCTGATATTTTCCCAGGTGATCTGGGTTTTGCCATCAGGTAATAAAGTCCTTACCCGGCTGAAAATATCTTTGACACGATTATACCCCAGACCGAAATTGATAAAAGAGCCCGTTTTTATCCTGCCGATTACCAGGTCAAAATTGTCCACGGTTGAAGCCTGCAACTTTTCGTTCCCGAAACGGATATTGTAAGGATCAGAAAAATCAATAGTGGGATTTAGCTCATTGATACCGGGCCGGCGGATACTGCGACGATACGAAAAAGTAAGATTAAGCCTGTCTCTCCAGCTCTTATTAATATTTGCAAATGGTAACAGGGTCCAATAATCATTCTTTGCATCCCGTTGCTCCTTGAACAATTCAAACCAGATATTCGTCTGTTCGGTAGCGATCCCTGCTGTCGCGCTGAAGTTGGGCGCAATGAGCTGTCTGATCGAAGAACGGAAATTGATCACTGTCTGGTGAAATCGAAAATCATTGCTCAAAAGGTCAGAAGGAACAAAAATGATCTCCGGTTTTTTCAAATAACTGGCCGCTACATCAACATCGCTATTACTGCGGTTATAATAAGAACCCAGGGACAGGAATGTTTTTTTATTTCCCAATGGCCTGTCATAATCGGCTCTCACGACATGGCCTTCATTTTTATTCCTGTTCAACTGTTGCTGCGTAGAATCTACTCCGTTTGGAGTGTGATCGGCATAAAAATATTGCTGGTAAAAATCGCGATCGCTGTTGCTATTGGATAAATTAGTGGAAAGAATGACCCTCAATTGCTCACCGGGTCTCTTTGTCTTAAGTAAATAAGAAAAATTTAGCGAACCATTATAGTTATTGCCATCTGTACCGATGATCCTGTTGCTTATTTTATAGGCATCGCCAAAACGGTTGATATTAGTGTATTCCGTATTGCTCCTGTTCAGGTAATCGTTTGAATTAAGCTGGAGGACAACATTGATGGACTGGAATTTATTAAAATCATAATCCATGTTGAAGCGGAAACTGGGACGCAAGAAGGTATTGGAATAATTATTCGCAGTATTAAAAAAATTAGATGAGTCTTTGTATATATTAGTTCGATGCGAGTAGCCGTTGCCAAGATATCGTCCGTAGCCAGCACCCGCATTAAAGCTCAAGGCAAGACCCTGTCTTCGATAGGTATAGTTGCCATTTATATTTGCTTCTCCCCTGGTACCGGCTGATAAGCTCATCCTTCCGGTTTTACCGACCTTACCTTTTTTTGTGACAATATTTATAACGCCGCCCTGCTCATTGGCATACTGGGGCGGTGGATTGGTCATCACTTCGATCTTTTCAATTGAACTGCCCGGCATGGACTCCAGCAGATCCTGCAATTGTTGCAGGTTTAATTCGACCGGTTTATCATCGATCAATATTTTGGGTTCCTTTCCTCTTACTGAAATTTTGCCATCGGGATCTTTGGTGACCAACGGTACATTCGTTAATAAATCGCTTGCATTACTACCAGCACTCAAAGGAGACTCAGCAGCATTAAATGTAATATTGCCGTCTTTGGATTGTATCAGGGGCTTTTCCGCATACACGATTACTTCGCCCAGGCTTTCTGAACCAGCAGGCTTCAGCACCAGGTCGTTGAGATTAAAATCGGATCGTTCAGCGCGGAAATAAATACTATCAATGATCAATGGTTGAAGCCCCACGTAAGTTATACGAAGGCGATAATAACCATAAGGAATATTTTGAAAAGAAAAATCGCCTTCTTTATCTGTAAGAGCAGCCTGTTTTTTGGAAGAATCAGTTAATAAGACCAGTTGAGAGGAGGCGCCCTCCAATGGCTTCTTTCGTTCATCTATCACATTGCCAGTAAGCAACCCATTGGCGGGTTTTTCCTGGGCAACGATTAATGTGACGAACAGCGTAGTGGTTAACAGGCAAAAAGCTCTTTTGAACATCGGCATTTAGACGTCAAAGATAATTTGAACCTGCTGACAAGTCTAAGGTAAACAGGAAGTTTTGTGCGAGATGAGCGATCTACGCTTTACAATTAATCCTTTAATTTCCAGGTCTCCAATGCCGGAAACGTCCCATGCTGTCATCCTGTCACAATCTTGCCTGTTTTGGGTATATTTGCATCCCCAATTAACCGGGAAAAATAATTTGAATGCTTGATTACGTATCAGATAAAGTGCAGGATGAAAACAGGCAGGGGGAAGCTTTTGCTCCTTTTGCCAATGATCCTAATAAGTATAGAAAAAGATTTTATATCGAAAGTTATGGATGCCAGATGAATTTTGCTGACAGCGAGATCGTGGCCTCGATCCTGAACAAAGAAGGTTTTGGTGCCACCCGGAACGTGGAGGAAGCCGATCTTATCTTTATCAATACCTGTTCAATCAGAGAAAAAGCAGAACAAACTGTACGCAAGAGGCTGACTGAATTCAGGAAACTGAAACAAGAAAAAAAGGGAATGCTGGTGGGTGTGCTTGGTTGTATGGCAGAACGGTTGAAAGAAAAATTTTTAGAAGAAGAAAAATTAGTTGACATCGTCGTCGGTCCCGATGCCTATCGCAGTTTACCCAGCCTGGTAGAAGAAGCGGAAGGTGGGCAGAAAGCAGTGAATGTTTTATTAAGCCGGGAAGAAACCTACGCCGACATATCTCCGGTCCGTATCGACAGCAATGGGGTATCCGGATTTGTCAGCATTATGAGGGGCTGCAACAACATGTGTTCATTTTGTGTCGTGCCATTCACCCGGGGAAGAGAAAGAAGCCGGGATGCTGAAAGTATTGTAAAGGAATGCAAAGAATTATTTGAGCAAGGGTACAGAGAAGTCACTTTGCTGGGGCAGAACGTTGACAGTTACTACTATGCCCCCCCACCCCCCAGGGAAGCCTCCCCAAACCCCTCCAAAGTAGGGGCTTTGGATTCAGATAATTTGAAAGAGTTTTCAATCTTTGATGGCTCCCCAAATCCCCCCTTGGGGGGTGGGGGGGCTGTAACATTCGCTAAGCTCCTCTCACGCGTCGCCTTGATATCCCCCCTCCTACGGGTTCGCTTTTCTACTTCGCATCCGAAAGATATTACAGACGAGGTACTGCATACCATGGCCCGGCATGAAAATATCTGCCGGTATATTCACCTGCCAGTGCAGAGTGGCTCTACAAGGATTCTCCAATTAATGAACCGCACCTATACCAGGGAATGGTATAAGGCAAAAGTGGATCGCATCCGTGAAATAATGCCCGACTGCGGCATCAGTTCCGATATCATTGCCGGGTTTTGTACCGAGGAGGAAAAAGATCACCAGGATACCCTCGAGATCATGGAATACAGCCGCTATGATTTCAGCTACATGTTCTTTTATAGTGAGCGTCCCGGCACACTGGCGCAGCGGAGATATAAAGACGATATACCGGAAGTGATCAAAAAGAAACGGCTACAGGAAATTGTGGATGTACAAAACAGGCTGTCGTTACAAAGCAATAAAAAAGATGTCGGCAAGAGCTTTCAGGTTTTGATCGAAGGTGACAGCAAGCGCAGCGAGAAGAACTGGACCGGCAGAAGCTCCCAAAACAAGGTAATCGTTTTTCCCAAAGAAAATTATGAACTAAAAAAAGGAGATTACGTTACAGTTAAAGTAACAGATTGTACACAGGCAACTCTGTTAGGTGAAATAGCTTGATATGAATATACTGGCAAAATATTTTTTCCTGGCTGTTGGCGTGATTGCCGCCGCTATCGCAGTCAAAAGTGAAAATATTGCCGCGGGTATTGTCTCTGCCGGAACTCTCATATCCTTTACCATGATGGAAATTGCCGATTTCAAATCAAAGAAGTAAGAATGGACATTCAAGCAATAAAAAACCGTTTCGGGATCATTGGCAACTCTCCCACCCTTAACTATGCATTGCAGGTTGCAGTACAGGTAGCCAATACCGATCTCACCGTATTGATCATGGGCGAAAGTGGCGTGGGCAAGGAAGCATTCTCAATGATCATTCATTCACTCTCGAACAGGAAACACAATCCTTTTATCGCAGTCAACTGCGGAGCCATACCGGAAGGCACTATTGACTCAGAGTTGTTTGGACACGAAAAAGGATCATTTACAGGCGCTGTCGACTCAAGAAAAGGATATTTTGAAACAGTTAACGGGGGAACCATTTTCCTGGATGAAATCGGGGAATTGCCTCTCGGTACGCAAGCCCGCCTGCTCCGCGTCCTGGAAGCAGGAGAATATATCCGCGTTGGTTCATCCAAAGTACAGAGAACAGATGTACGGGTTATCGCAGCTACGAATAAAGACCTCTTGCAGCTTGTACAGAACGGAAAATTCAGGGAGGATCTTTATTATCGCTTAAGTACGGTTCCTATCCGGGTACCCGCCTTGCACGACAGGAAAGAAGACATTCATATATTATTCCGCAAGTTCGCCGCAGACTTTGCCGATAAGTATAAAACAGCCCCCGTTCAACTGGACGAGGAAGCAAAAAACCTGTTAATAAATTATCCCTGGCCGGGCAATGTGAGGGAATTAAAGAATATTGCAGAGCAGATCTCAGTTCTTTCACAGGATAAATCGATCTCAGCCCGGGATCTCAATAAGTTTTTGCAACCCTATTCAAGTAATCGTTTGCCAGTGCTGGTGCATAGCAATGGAAACCCGCAGGATTTTTCGAATGAACGGGAAATTCTTTACAAGCTCTTCTTCGATATGAAGAAAGATGTAACGGAATTAAAACGTATGTTTCTCGAAGTGTTGCAAAATCCAAATATCGTGACGCAGAACCCGGCATTGATGAATGAAATAAAAGAACTGAAAAGCCAGGATAACCTGCAGCCGATGCTCATGCAGCCATCCGCTCAGCCTGTACCAGCCGGCACCATGAGCAATTACAGTATGAACAACGAAATCCATGAGCACGTGGAAGTGGAAGAAAGCCTCAACATCATGGACAAGGAAAAAGAGCTGATCATAAAAGCGCTAAAAAAACATAAAGGAAAAAGAAAGGATGCCGCGCTTGACCTGGGAATAAGTGAAAGGACATTGTACAGGAAGTTGAAAGAGTATGATATTGAGGAGTGAGATGTAAATCGTGAGTGGTGAGTGGTGAGTCGTGAGTTGAAAGTTGATTGTAACAGGCCATTAAAAGAAATTCGGATGCCCACAACAAAAAAAATAATTCCTGTAATCTTTTTAGGAATGGCCATGGCAGCTGCTTCAATGATTAGTAGTTGCAAGGTTCATTATGGGTTTAAAGACATTACTATTCCGCCGGATATCAGCACGGTCAAAGTCAATTTCATTGAAAACCGGGCGCCTTATATTAATCCGCAGCTGAGCCCGCAGCTAACTGACAAGCTTCGCCAGAAAATAGTGAGCCAGACAAGACTGAAACAAACCAATGGCGACAATGCCGATTGGGAGATCACCGGCACAATTACCGATTATTCATTCAGCACCTCGGGTATTTCCAACAACCAGACTACTACCAACCGGATCAATGTTGCGGTGCATCTTACGCTTAATGACCAGAAAGCCGGGAAAACCAAGGAATACAATGTAAGTCGCAGTTTTGATTTTTCTTCCGGTCAATCGCTACAGCAAGCAGAGTCAGTTCTTCTCCCCGATATGATCAAGGGAATGGCCGATGATATTTTTAACCAGATTTTCTCAAACTGGTAATTATTTCCCGGTTCAAAAAAACAAACAGCTTTCTCAATTTTTAAGGTATTCGTTTTAACTTGTGCCCATGAATTCTGCTATCCATGAATTAGCCAAAGCGGTCCTGAAAAAACCATTGGACGATTGCAGTCTTGAAGAACTAGAGCATCTCACCCGGCAATATCCATATTTTGCACCGGCCCAGCTGCTATTGGCTAAGAAACTTTCTGAAGAACAAACCGATTCGCCTGCCTACAATGAACAGGTCCAAAGAACATCTCTCTATTTCCCGAACAGGGTCTGGTTGGACCATTTATTGAATGACCACAACGGTACAAATACCGGGGAAGCTACCTCCAACAATGAACAGTGGACAATGCCAGCAGAACAACGTGCAGATGCGGAAATACTAATCAATGAACCTGCAAAATCAGAACCAGCAGTTGAACCAACTTCCGAAGTCAATGGAATAATTACAGAGCCGTTACCCCCTGTTGTTGAACAAACAAACAATCAAGATGACAAACCCGGCGACCCGATGAGTAACGAGGAATTCCAGCAACCGGACCTGCCTGCTGCCAGGCAGGATTTGCCGACCGCTGAATCTTCAAGTTTGAATATCGCTACTGAGCCTGAAAAGGAAGGATTGGTATTCGAGCCATTCCACACGGTCGATTATTTTGCTTCGCAGGGCATCCGTTTCAAAGAAGAAGAGAAGCCAAAGGACCATTTTAGTGTCCAGTTAAAAAGCTTTACGGAATGGCTGAAAACGATCAAAAAATCCTCTCCGGCCGAAATTGCGGCCACTGCCGATCCCACTGCAGAAAAGAAAGTGGAACAAATGGCAGAATATTCTATTGCCGAACGGCATGTAACTACGGAAGCTATGGCCGAGGTCTGGAAAAAACAGGGAAATAAGGCCCGGGCTGAAGAGATTTACCGCAAATTAAGTTTGCTCGATCCCTCCAAAAGCTCTTATTTTGCAGCGAAAATTGAAGAATTAAAGAAAACGAGTTGATATGACTATCTTATTTATTATCCTTATCATTATAGCTTCTGTGGTCCTGGGTTTTATCGTATTGGTTCAAAATCCGAAAGGCGGTGGTCTGGCCGGGAGTTTCGCCGGTCTCAGCAACCAGTTTATGGGGGTGAAACAAACCACGGATGTGCTTGAAAAAGGGACCTGGATCTTTGCGGCTATCATTGGTGTGTTATGTCTCGCTTCTACTTTTTTTATTTCAGGTAGCGCCGGTTCTGTACGAGTTCCTGAAACCGCCAATCCTACCCAACAATTGCCAGCTTCTCAATTACCAACAAATCCCAACCAGGGCAAATAATCATAGTATTTAACCTTAGTATAAATTTTCTCACCCCTGTCTGAAAGGACAGGGTTTTTTGTTTATTTTGTTATACATATCTATGAAAAAGAGAATCATACTCGGTACCTTGACTGTTCTTGCACTGGCCGCAGCCTTTTTCCTGTGGAAATTTTTCGCGGCTCCTGTCTCCACTGAAAAAGACGTCAAATACTTATATATCAAAACAGGTTCATCTTTTAAAGATGTGCAGGATGAATTGGTCAACAATAAATTCCTGAACAGCCCGGTCTGGTTCAGAATGGTTTCTAAAGCAGTCGGCTACAAAACGGTAAGACCCGGCCGGTATAAGATCACCAAGGGTATGAGCCTGATGAACCTGGTGCGCATGTTGAAGAATGGCCAGCAGTCTCCCGTAAATTTTGTAATAACAAAAATAAGAACGAGGGAAAGCCTGGCAGGTAAGGCTGGCAACTCATTTGAATTTGATTCGCTGGAAATGATCAGGTTCCTGACCAATCCTGATTCGCTTAAGGCCTATGAGTTAGACACTAATACTGTAATGGCAGCTGCTTTACCTCTTACATACGAGATAAAATGGAATACGACACCTTCAAAGGTCTTCCA
>DASSFT010000278.1:0-2553 GCA_035694045.1 Chitinophagaceae bacterium | reverse complement strand
AAGATATGAGGCCTGGTTTAATAAAAGCATGAATCGTTGTTGTATGAACTGATAAAACCTAACCCTTATCAAACTGCCCAAGATTTAACCTGGGATCGATCTTTTCGTTTGCCGCGATAATTTCATCCCAACTGGTCTTTTTACCCACTCTTGCAGCATTTCGTCCAAGGATCGCTGTCAGTGTTGATTCCACGCCGGATCTTATTTCGTTAACATGATTGCCGGACTCAATACTTTTAATGAATGCGTTTTCTTTATTCGCATCAGCATCATGAAGTGAAGAAAGAAAAACACCGGCCGCCCGTTTTTCAGGGCTCACCTCGCTTTCGGTTTTTGGAATGCCCGAATCCCAGGCCTTTGTACCATCGATGAAAACACCACCACTATAATGCGCTTCTGCTACTCCTTCCGTACCGATAAAACGGCAACACACGTCACCAAAGACCGGTCCTATTTGAGTAGAATGGATGCTTACATTAATATTATTTGGGTATTGATAAGCTACCTGGTAATTGTTCCATGTGTTCCCCAGCTTTGGCGCTCCTTTCATGCCACCGGTACCTATAGCATTGACCGCATGCTCCTTCAATGTCCAGTTACATATATCGAGCATATGTATTCCCTGGTCCAGCAAGATCCCGCCGGACAGTTCTTCAAAATGGAAATGGTTACGGATACGGAACTCGTCATCCGACATATTCTTTGGTTCGGGAACATCGCTAGCTGAAGAAATATAGAATAGTTGTGTATTTACCAGTTCTCCGATATCACCCTGCTGAATTCTTTTTACCATTTCAGCGTAGGCAGAAGCGTAGCGGATCTGAAATCCGACCACAACACTTAATTTATTGCTTAACTTCTCTCCGATCTGCAACACTTTTTTGCAACCTTCGGTATCGGGGGCCACAGGTTTTTCGCAGTATACATGCTTACCTCCATCGACGGCCGCCTCCAAAATAAAAGGATGCGCATAGGCCGGTGTTGAGATCAGTACGGCATCGACATCTTTATTCCCGATCAGCTTCAAATAGGCTTTTGATCCTTTGTATACAGACGACGAACTGATCGCAGGTAAACTCCTGGCCGAATTCAATTGGTTGTAAACCGATAATCCTTTCTGCAGTTTATCTTCGAAAAGATCCGCCATCGCAATGATATGTGTATTGGTATTCTGCGACATTGACGTGATCACGGCTGTGCCACGGTTCCCGCAACCGATGATCCCAACACGGATAGCAGAATTAACACGCGACTTAAAAACAATATCTGGTTTCAGAATGGTAAATGCTGAAACAGTGGCCGCGTTCCTGAGAAATGTCCTTCTTTGCATGACTGAGGTTTGATGAATGAAAAATTTGAATCAGTCAGGGAAGATACAAAAATCGAGGGTTGGCCCTGAGAAAGAGAAGACTGCTGGCAGGTTTTCGGAACCAACAAATTGGAATATCTCACTGGTTGGGAAACGCGCAGATTTTTTCACGAACCTCTTCGGTTCAATTCATGCCAATGCCGCCGGCAATAAAGACTATGCTTCATATGCCTGCGGCATACCAAACGGTAATATTTTACCCGGCCTTATGGATGTTTTGATACCAGGATCACGAATCCCGCGATCAGGAATACAGACAGGATTACAAGGGTGCTCTGTACGTTTTCGTTGGCTAATAGTGAATAGATCTTTTTCATAAAAAGGTTTTTCTGTTAAAAAATAGGATTTGGATCGTCCCGGCAAGGCCGGGATAAAACAATGTAGTTCTCTGAGGTAGGGTAGGAAATGTAAACCTATATAATTAAAATCAGCGTGTCAAGTAGAGGATAATGAGTTTTTTATTGTGCCGTTGCGGAAAAATATTTTAAGAGTGATAAAGGTGTTGACCGCCTCGCCTGTATTTACCTGATACGTTTAACGACGAACTCGCCGTCCGTAATGGTCATCGATTCCTGGGCGTCATAACTAAATAGATAGTTGCCGGTAAAGGTCCCTCTAAGTTCCGTTGGAGTAATTGAAGTGACGTTCACCGTGTATTTGGCAGGCGGTCCGCTGGCGGCGTCCTCGATGTCATAAAATTTCATACTGGCCGTGTTGGCATCTTTAAGATAACTCATCACCACCCAATAATTGCCGTTATCACTATCATAAGAGCCGGTGTTGAAATTTGATCCATCAACCTGTACGCTGATATCGAGAACATTTTTTTGTGCGTCATCATTGGCAGTGACTCCAAAATCAGTTTTAGATGGATCGCCAAGATCGGGGCCCAGTTCACCTGCCACTGTTTTCCAGGTTACCCAACTGCC
Organism: Chitinophagaceae bacterium; assembly: GCA_035694045.1. Taxonomy (GTDB): domain Bacteria; phylum Bacteroidota; class Bacteroidia; order Chitinophagales; family Chitinophagaceae; genus VBAT01. The sequence continues at coordinate 255 of DASSFT010000278.1, read as the reverse complement.
GTTCAGTTTAAATTTTACATAATAGTCGGGGTTAGAGTTCGAACCAGATGAATCCTTTTTGCAAGAAAAAATGGCCAGGACGGCGGATAAAAAAATAAAGGCCTTGATGTTTTTGAATTTCATAGAAAATAGTTTCCGCCAACATAATACAAAGTCTTCACAGATTCAATAAGGGTATATAACTAGGAATATCCGCGCATGGCAGTTGACAAGCTATCTGTCAAAATCAGCCTGCGCGAACAACCTTTTACGTTT
>DASSFT010000277.1:0-3867 GCA_035694045.1 Chitinophagaceae bacterium | reverse complement strand
AAAAATCTTTAGATTAAGCAGGACGATGGCTTAACGATCCTTAAACGCTTAAGCTTTTGGACTGTTTTCGGCATGAAATTTCATGAAAAATAATGAACTCATCCGTGTATCCGTGGCATTTTCGTTAACCTGTTAGTTCGTTAATTTGTTCATCCGTGTATCCGCGCAATCCCTCCATTCCGCGGAATCAATGATGCTGTCGGCGCTTCAATACTCCGCCTGAAGCTTCCTTAATAGTGCTGGCAAAAACAAAAGCATTCGGATCGGCTTCATGCACGAGATTTTTCAGCCTTCTCAATTCAAGCCTCGTAACAACGGTAAAAATAATATCCACCTCGCTGCTGATCTCAAATTTACCAGGCAAAAAGCCGCGTTCACCTTTATATACGGTTATTCCTCTTCCCAGTTTATTCACGAGCTGATATTTGATGGCCTCGCTTTTGCCGGAAATAATAGTGACGCCGGTATAGGCCTGTATACCTTCCACCACGTAATCTATACAACGGGTAGCCGTAAAATAGGTGAGGATAGAATACAGGGAGGTCTCAATCCCGAATTTAAAACCTGCTATCGTGAAGATGAGAATATTGATAGCCAGGATGATCTCCGTGATGGTAAACGATGTTCTTTTCAATGTATACAAAGCCAGCACCTCGATTCCATCCAGCGCAGCGCCAGCTCTCATCACCAGCCCGATGCCAATACCGATAAAAGCTCCGCCAAAAACGGAGATGAGCAATTTGTCTGAAGTTAATGCATCAAAGTCGGGAAGAAATTGCTGCGCAGCACCCAGGAGTAGTACACCGGCCAGCATCCGGAAAGCAAACCGGGGCCCTATGGAGAAATAACCAAGGATGATCAGTGGAATGTTGAGCAGCACAATGGCCAGACCGAGATTGAAATGATATATTTCATGCAAAAGCAGCGACATCCCGGTGACGCCTCCATCAAAAAAATGATTTGGTACGAGAAATCCTTTCAGTGCAAGACCGGCAAAAATAACACCGGCGAGCATCAGCAAAGTGTCCTGTATGAACTTGACGTACTTGTTCCCTTTGTGATGTACCAGGGTCTCGTCGATTTTGACCCGCAGTTTATTTAGATTGGCTTGTTTGCCTTCTTCTCTTTGCGCGATAGCTGTCTGTGTAAAATAGCGATGAAAGGAAAGGAACTCGGCCTGCCTGAGTTGCCACTCAGTGTGCGTTCCGATTAGTTCCAGTTTTTTGAATTCCTTATACAGTTTTTCAGCTTCTGTATTGTAATCGTCGGTGCCAAGATAAAACAGGTCGGCATCGCAAAGCGCGCCACTCAAATGATCCAGGGCAGTCTGGGGAAGCTTCGTGGCCATGATCATACCACATATTTTCTCAATTTGTTCAGGGCTGTATTGGTAGTCGGGCAGGTATTTTCTCGCGATCCGGCAGGATAGTTCTTCATGGTCCTGGTGACTTTGCAAAAAGCCGGCATCATGAAAAAGCGCCGCAGTTTTTAATAATACCAGGTCATTACCGGTTATGTTTTCTGCTTCGGCCAGGTATTCAGCCGCTTTTATCACGTTTTTGGTGTGCTGCACATCGTGGTAGGTAAGATAAGAAGGTAGCCCCGTCTCGAGTTTAGTGATAAGGAACGAGTAGGCCTGCTCATATTGCATGAAATGAATTTTTGGTGAAGTTAATTCAGCACCTCGTACAGACTGGCCTGTGCTTCTTTATTTTTTAAAGCGGTATTCCCTATTTTCCGGCAGTTGAATGATTGCTTGACTTTTTCATAGGATTCTTCGGTAATTACGATCTGGCAGCTGGCTGCAGCAGTCTGCAGGCGTTGAGCGGTATTGACAACATCTCCAATCACGGTATAGTCCAGCCTCCGCAATGTGGCTGAGCCAATATTACCCGATATCATTTCACCGGAGTTGATCCCGATAGAAACGTTGGGCGTGAAACTGTGCTCTGTCGGAAGCGAATTGATTTTATCGCGTATGGCGATGCAGGCATCAATAGCCCGGTCCAAATGATAATCACCTTTGAATACGGCCATGATGCAATCCCCGATGAATTTGTCAACGATCCCATTCTGCAGAATGATCTCTTTCACCATCAGGTCGAAATAAGTATTGAGCATCTTTACCACCGTATCGGGGCTTTCTTTTTCGCTGATCGAAGTAAAACTGCAGATATCAATAAAAGCCACGGAAGCTTCAACGGTCTCATTGGCCGTCAAAGAATTTTCATATTCCCGCGTACCCATGAAATTAAGTACGTTGGCGTCTACATACATCTTAAGTATGTTGTTTTCCTTGATGGCCCGCAACGTTTCCTTTAACTGGTTTACATAACTGATGGTCTTTTCCATCGTTATTTCCAGGTCTTCGAAATTTACCGGCTTGGTGACAAAGTCAAACGCACCGCGATTCATAGCCGTCCGGATATTATCCATGTCTCCATAGGCAGATACCATCACTGCCCTGATCAGGGGTGCTGCGTCGGTCAGCTTCGACAACAGCGTCAATCCATCCATTTCCGGCATATTGATATCACTTAATACAATGGATATATCAGCGTGTTGTTGCAATTTGTCCAGGGCGTCCTTTCCGTTTCCTGCAAACACAAATTCGTATTGCTGCTCTCTTATTTTCTGCCTGAATTTTTGCCGGATAAGAACCTCGAGGTCCGTTTCGTCATCGACGACGAGAATTTTTGTCATCAGTGTATCGCTTTTAATTTTTCTTTTAAAAGGGCAAACTCCAGAGGTTTCGTCAGGAAATCATCCGCACCGAGGCGCATCGCCGTGTTATAGTTTTCCGCGTCGCCATATGCGGTGATCATCATGACAACAGGTGGGGGCTCGTGGTGTTTTTGTTTGATCTGTTTCAGCAACTCCAGGCCGGTCATGCCTGGCATATTGATATCTGAGAGAATCAAAACCGCTTCGTGCATATGCTGGGTAAGATAATTGAGCGCTTCTTCGCCGGAATATGCAAAAGCAAATTCCATTTCGCCATTTTTTATTTCCTTCCTGAAACGTTGTTCAAAAAGGACCTGCACATCTTTTTCATCATCAACTACTAATATTTTCATGGTGTCTTATTTGCAATTAAGTAAATATAATGTGGTTTTTATATCGGCAATAAAATAATGAAGGAAGATCCTTCCCCTTCGCGGGTTTCTATTTTCAGTTCGCCACCATGGCCTTTGGTGATGATATCATAGCTTAATGACAGTCCCAGCCCGGTACCCTGCCCCGCCGGTTTGGTTGTGAAAAAAGGCTGAAAAATCTTATCCAGGATTTTTTGAGGAATACCGTTGCCATTGTCATTGACTTTTATCTCAACCCTGTCAGATTTTTTCCGGGTAGTTATGCTAACGGTAGGTGTATACCCATCATCGGCTGTTTTCTTTTTCTCGGTAACGGCATAAAAAGCGTTGTTGAGAAGGTTCAGTATTACCCTTCCAATTTCCTGGGGAACGACAGTTATATTGGTTATGCTATTATCAAAATCGGTTTCAAACCGGGCATGGAAAGACTTATCTTTTGCACGGAGACCGTGATAAGCCAACCGCAGGTACTCATCAACGAGGGCATTGATATCTGTCGGTTCTTTCTGCCCGCTACTGGCTCTTGAATGCTGCAGCATTCCTTTTACAATCGCATCGGCTCTTTTTCCATGAACGGTTATTTTTTCCTGGTTCTCCGCTACATCTTTCGCAATCGTTTTTGCTTCTTCATAGCTTCCTTCCGCTATTTTTTCATTCATTTCGTCTAGTAGCTCTTTGTTCACTTCCGAAAAATTGTTGACGAAGTTTAGCGGGTTCTGGATCTCATGGGCGATACCGGCAATCAATTCACCCAACGAAGCCATTTTCTCAG
>DASSFT010000276.1:0-5957 GCA_035694045.1 Chitinophagaceae bacterium | reverse complement strand
TCTCTGTGGCCATATGATCTTTCAAACACGGCCACTACCCAATATTCAACCCTTATCTTTGCTTCTTATAATAATTAATATTGCCATATGATTTTTCAGCTGAATGAAGAACAATTAATGATACAAAAGGCAGCAAAGGATTTTGCACAGAATGAATGTTTGCCGGGCGTAATTGAAAGAGATGAAAAACAAAAATTTCCAAAAGAACAGGTCCTGAAGCTGGCAGACCTGGGTTTCCTCGGTATGATGGTCGACCCGAAGTATGGAGGTGCCGGTATGGATACGGTCAGTTATGTACTGGCCATGGAAGAAATCAGCAAGATCGATGCAAGCGTAAGTGTGGTCATGAGCGTTAATAACAGTCTTGTATGTTATGGATTGCAGGAATACGGAACGGAAGAGCAGAAACAAAAATACCTCACGCCCCTCGCACAAGGTAAGAAGGACGGTGAATTATATATCGGGGCATTTATGCTGAGTGAACCAGAAGCGGGGAGTGACGCTACTTCGCAAAGGACGACCGCTGAAGATAAAGGTGACTATTACCTCCTGAATGGTACCAAGAACTGGATAACCAATGGCGGCACAGCGTCTGTTTACCTGGTGATGGCACAAACGGACCGCGCGAAAGGTTCGAGAGGTATCAATACATTGATCGTTGAAAAAAACTGGCCGGGGGTGGTTGTTGCCGCAAAGGAAAACAAACTGGGTATTCGCGGCAGCGATACAAACACCGTTATGTTCAATGATGTAAAAGTGCCGAAAGCCAATAGGGTGGGAGAGGAAGGTTTCGGGTTTAAGTTCGCGATGAAGACGCTGGCCGGCGGGCGTATCGGTATCGCTTCACAGGCATTGGGTATTGCCAGCGGTGCTTATGAACTGGCTAAGGAGTATTCGAAAACAAGAAAGGCATTTGGAACAGAGATCATGAATCACCAGATCATCGCTTTCAAGCTCGCTGATATGGCTACGCGTATTGAAGCTTCAAGATTACTTTGCCTGAAAGCTGCCTGGGAAAAAGATAATAACCTGGACTATGCAACGAGTTCATCAATGGCCAAAGTTTTTGCGTCTGAAACAGCCATGTGGACGACTACCGAAGCCGTGCAGATTCATGGCGGTTACGGTTTTGTAAAGGAGTACCACGTCGAACGATTAATGCGCGACGCCAAGATCACACAGATATATGAAGGAACGAGTGAAGTTCAGAGAATTGTTATAAGCAGGAGTATTTTGAAATAGTCGATAGTTTATAATCGATAGTCAATAGTCAATAGTCGAGAGTCGATAGTCAATAGTCGAATCTTAGATGTAAGAGGCTTTCATATCCATAGTAAGGTTCCCTAATTACTATCGTCTAACGACTCACCGCTCACCACTCACCTCTCACCACTCCCGACTTCGCTACTTGCATCCGTTGTATTCATTGATAATATTCCACAGTATATCAACGCGACTTTCATCGCTGTTTCCGAATTGCGGATAGAAATATCCTTTCTCTTTATTTGCTATTTTCTGCGCTAAAACAGGGCAATCGGCCACGAGCTTACCCATCTTATCATCAAAATTGGGAACAAACCTGGACAGCCCGATATCCCAAACGCCATCGCCTGCTTCGGAGGGGAACTGTATGTAATAAGTTTTTTCCAGGGAGGTATAGCTTCTTTCCCGCCTGTAACCCGTACGGGTAGTTTCTTTGTCAAGGTATTCGTACAGCTGTATCCTCGAATTTTCCGGCGTCAGCCTCCTCATAAAATGTAACCGGAAGCTGCGGCTGAATGAAGATCCATCCATAATTTCTTTTAGCTCATAAAAGTCGCTGCGCATCTGATAGGCCTTTACTTCATGGAAAGGATAACGGCGGGCTTTTTTCTCCCCGGGAACGTATAGTTTGACAGTGCTTCCCCATCCATCATCAACCGAAAGCTTTCCATCCAGTTTTTCTCCATTTGCCAGGTAAAGCGTGCCATTGATATTGTAAAGATCGTTGGGGGTTTCAAACCAGGCTGCAGACTTGCAGGAGGCAAGTGCTATCGCAATAGCGACGACGGCTAAAGTTGTTTTCATACAAATTTTTTTACGGGTAATGAAGGGTATAATTTTGACTCAAAGACTAAGTTAATGATTGTAGACAGTGAAAGGTACCAAGGGATTGTTAAAGAAGTCAACGCTGCCGGGGTAACTCTGGTGGCTGTTTCCAAGACAAAGCCGGTAGAAGATATACAGGCATTGTATGATCTCGGGCAAAGGGATTTCGGAGAAAATTATGTGCAGGAACTGTCAGAGAAGGCAGCGCAGTTACCCGCCGATATTCGTTGGCATTTCATTGGCCACCTGCAGACAAACAAGGTAAAATACATTGCTCCGTTTGTGCATCTTATCCAGGTTGTAGATAGCTGGAAGCTGCTGCAGGAGATCGATAAGCAAGCTGCAAAAAACAACCGGGTGATTGATTGCCTGTTGCAGGTGCACATAGCCAGGGAAGAAACAAAGTTTGGTTTAGATGAAAAAGAGCTGGATGAAATGATAACCCGTCTCGGTACCATGCCGCTCGCTAACATCAGGGTCAGGGGCCTCATGGGCATGGCTTCTTTTGTAGAAAATGGCGACGTGATTAAAAAAGAATTTCATTTTTTGAAAACGCTTTTTGATAAATATTCAACTTTCCTCGATGCAGGCTCAAAGACCGCGGTTCGTTCCATGGGTATGTCGTCAGACTATAAAGTCGCCATTGAACAGGGAAGTAACATGGTGAGGATTGGGAGTTTGATTTTTGGGGAACGAGGTGGGTAAGGTTGATGTTGAATTTCAGATTGGCCAGGTAATTGACTTCCTTCAGTCGTCAAATTCAACTTTGTTTTTTGTCTTTGCAACCCAGTTCTTAATATCAATTTTTATTTTCTGCTTCTCGTCGGCAGTGAGCAGCTCCTTTGTCGGTAATGACCAGTTTGTCAAACTATTGAAATAGAGAATAAGCCCGTTCATTCCTAACTCAAATTCAACCTCAGCTATTTTTCCATTGTCAGTAATGTATAAAAAACCAGTTCGTCCATGTGATTTTAGGTGTACTCCTTCCTTTGTTAGCAATTCTTGAACTTTATCTTTACTACGTCTTTCGATTGCCCATTCTTCTTGAATTTTATCAGAAGTATGTAGGTCAAAATGGTTGTCATCAACTTTTACCATTGTGCTGCCAAAAGTGATCCTGAATTTTATATCCTTTTGGTTTCGCCTGATTTGTTGTCTGCAATAGTTTGATTTGTTTGTTAACCCCATTTTGTCTGCAGAGTCAGCAAGTTCAAGCCAAAAGTCTTCTGAAAAATAATGCCCTGTTTCGTTTGCAAGCTCGATTAAACTGTTAAGCGCAAGTTCCCATTCTTTGTTGTCTAAATACTCAAAGCAACTAATGAGCTGTCCGTGTGTGTTATAAACCCCAGGCATATAGGCAACCAAACGTCGAATGGTCTGCTCAGGCGAGATGTCCGTTTTGGGTTGTTTTTTTCTAAAGTTGAATAGTTTCACTGTCACCTTTTAGAATTGCACTAACAAGGACATTTGGTCGGGGTTTGTTTCATACGAAACACGTTATTGCAATGGCGTTGATCAAAATCCTTTTTTATCGTTGCTCTTAGTTTTGTCCACCGGTGGCAAAGTCTCTTCCAGCCATTTGTAAAATTCCCGCTGCCACACAAGCGCATTTTGAGCACTCAACACCCAGTGATTCTCGTCGGGCAGGTAGAGCAACTTGCTTTTAATGCCTCGCAGTTGCGCCGCCTGGAAAGCCTGCAATCCCTGTTCAATTGGCACGCGATAATCTTTGCCGCCCTGCACCACCATGATTGGTGTGTTCCATTTATCCACGTAGTTAATCGGATTGAACTGGTTGTATGATCTCTGGGCGGCTGCATTTTTCTTATCCCAATAAGGTCCACCCCAATCCCAGTTGACAAACCACATTTCTTCTGTGGTTCCATACATGCTGCGGAGATCAAAAATGCCGTCGTGAGCGATAAACGACTTAAAGCGGTTATTGTGGATACCTGCAAGCATATACACAGAATAGCCGCCGTAGCTTGCACCTACACAGCCCAAACGGTTTTTATCGACAAATTTTTCTTTGCTGACATTATCAATTGCTGACAAATAATCCTTCATGGCCTGGCCGCCGTGGTCCTTGCTTATTTCTTCATTCCATTTGGTTCCGTGCCCCGGCATACCCCTGCGGTTAGGCGCAACAACGATATACCCCTGCGAAGCCATTAGCTGGAAATTCCAGCGGAAAGAATAGAATTGTGTCAACGGTGATTGTGGTCCGCCCTGGCAATACAACAGCGTTGGGTATTTTTTATTGGGATCGAAATCCGGGGGATAGATCACCCAGACCAGCATTTTCTTGTTGTCCGTAGTAGTTACCCACCTTCTTTCGGTTTTACACTGGGCGATTGAATTGTAAATGGAATTGTTCACATAGGTTAGTTGTGTCATACTGCCGTCCCTGATGTCAACTGAATAGAGTTCGGCGGCATGGTTCATGTCCGTTCTTGAAACGATCAATTTACCTCCACTTTGCCCTATGATGCCATTAATATCAAAATCTCCTTTTGTGATTTGCCTGATCTCGGGCAATTTCTTTGTTGCACCGGTATAGTCTACTTCAAACAATTGCAATGTCCCATTAATAGGCGCCCAGAAAAAAATGTTCCTGCCATCATCGCTCCAGCGGTAACCTTCCACATGAATATCGTCCCTGTGTCCCGTGAGATTAACTGTTCCCATACCGGTTGAGGCAACCAGGTCCTGTTTGTCAGACTCATAACCATCACGCCTCATCTGTAGCCAGGCTAACTGTCCTTGTTGATTAAAAGAAGGACTTTGATCATAGCCCTTGTTGCTTTCTGTCAGGTTCTTGGTTGTTCCTTTTTCGATATCGTACTCATACAAATCCGTATTTGTGCTTACCGCATAATCCTTTCCAAATTTTTTCTTTGCTACATACACAACGGCTTTGCCATCCGGCTGCCAAACATAGTCTTCATCGCCTCCAAATGGTTTTTGCGGGCAATCATAAGGTTCACCCGGCATCAGGTCTTTTTCCTCGCCGGTTTTCCCAACCGTCGACAGGAATACATGGTCAAAGCTTCCATCTTCCCAGGTATCCCAATGCCTGTCATTCAGGTTATCATATATCTGTGCGTTGGATTTTGCGAGCTCAGGATAAAAATCTTTACCGCTTACTTTATTAATCTTTACTTCCTTATTGGTTAGACTGTATCTGCCATCAGGGGACACGTTCTTGTCATTTATTAAACTATCAGGCCGGCTTGTTTCAACTGCCGTTCCGCCAGCTACGGGTATCATATATGATTTGCGGCTTCCCTTGTTGGCTTCCCAATCCGGGGTATTGACGGAAAAAATCACATACTTCCCATCTTTTGAAATACCCAATCCTGTGACACGCCCCAATTTCCACAATAACTCGGGGGTCATTTTATTTTGAGCCAAAGCAAACAGGGGAGCTAACAATAAAAAAGCCGGGGCAAATCTTTTGAGCATGACAAACAGTTTTGTATCCGGCAATTTACAAAGAAGTCAGGTAACACTCTCGCCACGACGCAACGACGCCACGAAATCAAGGAAAAAAATGACATAATCCGTGTATTCCGTGGCAATTCTTCACCTTTAAACCTTTCAACCATTAAACCTTTAAACCGCTAGTCCGTGTATCCGTGGCGATTCTTTTCGTGCGTGAGATGAGTGTTTTTATTGTTTTGGATAATTCTCTACGTTCAACCCCAGGGTGATATCGCGACGGGCCCTTAGCATGCCATTATTCATCGTGGTTTTTAAAACGCCATTGCCCCCGACCGCGTTTGCTTTGGTTCTTTCTTTCTCCGGCAATAGTGGATCATCATCAAAAACAAATTCGTCGATCCAGTACTCAGTCTTTCCCGGTTCTT
>DASSFT010000275.1:0-12189 GCA_035694045.1 Chitinophagaceae bacterium | reverse complement strand
AAGGATATTGAAACAACAGGATGCAATATTCCGGCTACATCGGGAGGACAAGCCATTATTCGTTTGGAAAATGTAGATGGCGCTGCTGTAGAAAAAAATGACGTAATGGGAGAAGCAGCGGCTTTTGTCAGGGTAGAGGGGGAAGGCAGTAAAGGAATAAGGATCATAAAAAATAAAACGGGCAATATTAAAAAAACGATTGAGCTTTCTGGAAATCTAAGACCGGAAGTCGCAGTGATCAAATAAATTCCAGTAACAAAAATGAAAAAAGCAATTCGTCAAACTTTACTTATTTCCTTTCTTGCAGCGGCCGGTGGCCAGGTTTGTATTGCACAAACTGCTTCAAACAGCCAATGGGTGTACCCTGGTGCGAAGGGAAAATTGATTTATAAAACGCTGGAGACTGGTGATAAAATAATGGATTTTTCTTACGCCGGGTATATGGGTGGCGGTGTAGGTCTTCCTGTTGTTCCGGCCAGGGTTACATTGAGCCCAACACCGGGTGATAATTCAGATGCTATCCAGCATGCGATTGACGAGGTTTCAACAATGCCGCTCATCAATGGTTTCAGGGGAACCGTGTTACTCAAACCCGGCACTTACGATTGTGAGAAAGCATTAAAAATAAATGCAAGCGGCGTTGTGTTGCGGGGCAGTGGTGCCGGTAGTAATGGCACCGTATTAAATCTGGTTGGCAAAGCCCATGCTTGTATCGAAATAAAAGGCGCAGCAAGTTCGAAGCCAGTCGGTCGGTCCACAATCATAAGTGACGACTATGTTCCTGCAGGATCCTTTTCAATGGATGTTGCCGATGCTTCAGGGCTAGCGGTTGGAGATACCATTCGTATTACGCGACCCATAACTGATGCCTGGGTCCAGTTTATGGGAATGGATAAGCTCGTACGCGGCGGCCAAAAACAAACCTGGATCACCGGAGACATTCCAACCGAGCGAATCATTCGCAGAATTGAGAAGAACAGGATAACGGTTGATGTTCCCCTGAACGATTCTTATGATGCAAAGTATACCGTTCCCGGCGGCGTATCCGTACAAAAGATCAGCAGTACTGGTTTGATCTCGCAGGTTGGTATTGAAAACTTCCGGATCGTTTCACCAAAACAGTCTGTTACTATTAATGAAGGTCATCACCGGGCATTCACCATGAGCGGGCTCTCAGATGGATGGGCGCGAGACCTGGAGATATTTAATACAGTTAATAGTATTAGCATAACCGGCAAACGTATAACCGTTGACAACGTCAGTATTGTCCATGAAGTGCCGACAATTGGTGCTGCCAAGCCTGCAGATCTGAATGGAAGTGGGCAACAGGTATTGTTCAATCGTTGCACTATTACCGGCGATAATGTTTTCTTTTTTGCTACTGGCGCAAAAGTAACCGGGCCTATTGTTTTATTGAATTGCATCTTTCGGGGAAATGGATGGATACAACCTCACCAGCGATGGGCCACGGGATTGCTGGTAGACGGTTGTGAAGTTCCCGGTGGAGGTATCGATTTTATGAATCGTGGTGTCATGGGCTCAGGCCATGGATGGGCGATCGGCTGGGCGGTTGCCTGGAACTGTAAGGCAAAATCGTATTTAAATCAAATGCCGCCGGGTTCAGCAAATTGGGTGATCGGCAGCTCAGGCCAACATCAAAGAAAATCAGTGCCTGGCTCAAATGAAAGCGGGAACATTGCCTATGATTCTTTGTCTTTGCTCCCGGAAGGAATTTATGATTCACCCGGCATTATGGTTACGCCATCGAGTCTTTACCTGGCACAGTTGAATGAACGACTGGGAAAACAGGCGCTTGTAAATATCGGGTACAAGGATTTTAAGCAATAAGCATAGGCTACTTTGATTCGTCAAATTCATAAAACATAGATACATGAAAATAATTTTTGCCAAACAATGGCTATTCGTTATCGCAGTTATTGTTCATGGTATTGCTGATGCTCAGACTAAAGTCGCAGAATTTACTCAATGGCCCAAAGGTTCTTCACCTGAAGAAATAGGCCTGCGTGTGGCCGATCATTTTGTAGTGACCCCGCATACCAATTTTAACCGGCCAACGCCACCACGCACCATCACCTATCCTGAAACCTGTACCTGGTATGGCGCACTCACTTTTGCAAAAGCCACGAAGAACAAAAAGCTAGTCGAACAGCTGGCACAACGTTTTGAACCCCTGTTCGGAAGCCAGGATACGCTTATTCCCAAACCCGATCACGTGGATCTTAGCGTATTTGGGTCGGTTCCCCTGGAACTGTATATCCAAACAAAGGACCAGCGATACCTGACCATCGGAAAAAATATTGCCGATAAACAATGGGGACCACCGGAAGGTCCAAGAGCAAAGCCGGAATCATGGGCCTTGTATAATAGAGGTCTTACCTGGCAAACCAGGATGTGGATCGATGACATGTTTATGATCACTGCCGTGCAGGCCCAGGCTTATCGTGCAACGGGTGATACCGTATACATTAATCGCGCTGCCCGTGAAATGGTTGTTTACCTCGATTCACTCCAAATGCCAAATGGCCTTTTCTATCATGCTCCCGATGTTCCATTCTTTTGGGGACGCGGCGATGGCTGGATGGCTGTTGGCATGAGCGAATTGCTTCGTTCATTACCGAAGGATAATCCAAACTACAAACGCATCATGACGGGATATAAATTGATGATGGCTTCTCTTTTAAAGTACCAGGGCGAAGATGGTATGTGGCACCAGTTGATCGATGATCCAAACTCATGGGCTGAGACCTCGTGCACAGGCATGTTCACTTTTGCATTCATTACCGGGGTCAAAAACGGGTGGCTTGATAAAAAGAACTATGCACCGGCTGCCCGGAAAGCCTGGTTAAAATTGATCACTTATATTAATGAGAACGATGACATCACCGAGGTATGTGAAGGCACAAATAAAAAGAATGACCGCCAGTATTACCTGGATCGTAAACGTAATATCGGCGACTTGCATGGACAGGCGCCTGTACTTTGGTGTGCAACTGCATTGCTCAGGTAATTAAGGGCTCACTTATTGTTATATAACTTCAATAAAAAATCACCGGTCAATGCCGGTGATTTTTTGTTTGCTAAAATTGCTCACTGTTTTGCAAATTGAAAATATAGGGATCGATAGTGTATCAACAACGCATACTTTCTCCTGCTAAAATTGCTGAACGTTTTGCCAATACGATATTGATTTTCGCTGGCAAATAATATTTACTTGTGTTACTATTTTATTTGATTCTTACTATTCCCGATTGCTGAATCCTTTATACAGGTTGTATGAAAGATGCTGTACAATTCTATTGTGCAAACGAATTTTATTGTGCTGCCTACTGTAGGTATATGATCACAGGGCTTGTGCGCTTCCGTGGTGATCAACTTTCAATTCGCGATTACAATTCAAAAAATAAAACTGCCTGTTATGAGATTACCTGCATTGCCTCCCGGGCAATTAAAACACCCTTGTAATTTTTCACAGATAAAAAGCCAATGGCGCTTTTTATTTTTATTTTTTTCACTCTTTTTATTTGTTTATTCTGCACATGCCCAATCCACGGTAACTGTGAAAGGAATGGTTACCCGCCAAAACGGTGAACCGCTTTCGGGAGTATCCGTTATCGTCAAAGGCACTGAAAAAGGTGTGGCAACACAAAATGACGGATCGTTTCAGTTGGAAGCAAATGTCAATAGCACACTGGTTATATCTTATGTTGGCTTCATCAGGCAGGAGATAAAACTGGGAACTGCCAATCAGCCGAATCTTTCAATCCAGTTGCTGGAAGATAAGAACGAGCTCAACCAGGTAGTGGTGGTAGGATATGGTACCAGAAAAAAATCGGATGTTACAGGCGCCATCGTCTCCATCAGCGAACAATCTATCAAGGAAATACCAGCTGCAAACCTTACGCAGGCTATACAGGGGCAGGGCGCCGGAATCGACATCCAAAAAAATGGTGGTAACAGCAAGCCCGGTGCTACGCCGACGATCCTGATCCGAGGTTCAAGATCTATCAGTGCAACGAATGAACCCCTGATAGTTGTTGATGGTATACCCTTCAACGGGAGCATCAATGATCTCAACCAGGACGATGTGGCCTCGGTAGAGATCCTGAAAGATGCATCGGCTACGGCTATCTATGGATCAAGGGGAGCTAATGGCGTAGTACTCATTACTACCAAACGTGGCAGATCCGGGAAACCGGTTATTACTTATAATGCGTATGTCGGGAAGGTTAGCATACTGAAGGAATATCCTGTGATGAATACGCAGGAATTTTCTGAATTTAAAAAATGGGCGCTGTACAACGGAAGATATACCGGTAATAACCGGACCTATAGCAGCCCGAATGATTCTGCACTGATTCTTCAGAATTTCAGCCCGGAAGAATTGCAAAGTATGAAAACAGGACGCAGCACGGATTGGCAAAAACTAATTTATAAAGATGGCATAATTACCGATCATCAATTGGGTTATTCAGGTGGTACAGATATTACCCAGTACGCCTTATCAGCCGGTTATTTTAAAGAAACAGGTATTTATTATGGCCAGGCCTTTGAACGTTTTTCTCTCAAGGCAAGTGTCGATCAGCAGTTCGGGAAAAGAGTTAAAGTAGGCATTAGTTCACTAAACACTTATACAATAACCGATGGGGAAGGCGCAAATCCTATGGGACAGGCTTTGAGAGCAAGCCCGCTTGTTTCTCCCTATAACACCGACGGAACCCTGTTAAATGATTTTGTTCCCGGTAGCGCCAGCCAGGTATGGAATCCCCTTGCCAATTTTTTGATACCCGGCGCATCGGTGCAGAAAAGAAAACGTTTTGGAACTTTTACAACCCTCTATGCAGATATCAATATCATTGACGGATTAAAATACCGGTTCAATTCGGGCGTTGAGTTGAGAAGCGATATATATGGTGAGTTTTATGCCAGCAAGACGACTAATAACCTGGGCGGGTTGTCGACTGCGCAAAACAGGACGAACTTCCGTACCAACTATACACTGGAGAATATTCTCACCTACGATAAAGTGTTTGCAAAAAAACATAAGATCAACTTTACCGGTTTATTCAGCTTGCAGGAACAATCCACGCAAGGCAACGAATTCCGCAATAATACCATTGCTGCCGATGACCTGCAATATTATAATCCGACCTATGGCGCCAACCTGGTTGGGGAAGGAACCGAAGAGAAATGGGATATACTCTCCTATATGGGAAGGCTCAACTATAGCTATGATGATCGTTACCTGCTGACATTGACCATGCGTACCGATGCATCGTCAAGACTGGCACCAGGTAACAAGGACAATCTTTTCCCCTCTGCAGCCATAGGCTGGAACATGCATCGTGAATCGTTTTTAAGTAATGTAAGGGCTATTTCCAGTTTGAGGTTGAGGGCAAGCTATGGAAGAGTTGGTAATACAGCCATCAGTGCTTACCAGACACTGGGCGCATTGACTGCTATCGTTTACAACTATGGCGATGCCACTACTACCGGGGTTTTTATCAGCAACGTTCCCAATCCCGATCTTACCTGGGAATATACATCCACTTTCAACGCCGGCCTTGATTTTGGTTTGTTAAATAACCGTATTTCGGGAAGTCTCGAGTTCTATAAACAATCAACGGATAATTTATTATTGCCACAGACCCTGCCGGCCACTTCGGGTATTCCCAATGCTATTGTAACCAATGTTGGTAAAACCGAAAATAAGGGGATTGAGTTGCACGTGAGCACGGTTAATCTTCTTGGACGAACCAGGAATAATTTTAGCTGGACAACGGATTTCAATTTCTTTATCAACCGCGGAAAGATTACGCAACTCGCGGGCGGTGTGTTGAATGACCCGGCAAACAGCCGGTTTGTAGGTTCCCCGATCGGTGTTTTTTTTGATTGGAAAAAAATAGGTATCTGGCAGGCTACAGCTGCGGATAGCGCACTTGCCGTACAATTAGGTCAAACGGTAAATGGTGTCGGCACAGTTATAGGAAATATTAAAAGAGAAGATATCAGTGGGCCAAATGGTAAGCCGGACGGAAAACTGACCGATACTTACGACCGGATCATCCTGGGCTCATCACAGCCGAAATGGGAAGGAGGGATGACTAATCGTTTTTCTTATCGTGGATTTGACCTTACCGTGGTCGCTTTTGCAAGATGGGGACATATGATCCGCAGCAATCTTCACGGCGGCGGTTTTGTCAATACTTTCCAGGGTACATACAACAATATTAAGACAAGATATTGGACACCTACTAATGGGGAGAATGAATATCCAAAGCCCAACGCAAACAACACCAACACGCCCAACAATTCTCTATTGGGCTATTTCGACGGATCGTTTGTGAAGATCAGGACGATAAGTCTCGGCTATAACCTTTCTCCGCCTATGCTAAAAAGATGGGGAATGAGATCAGTCAGAGTGTATACCACTGTAGAAGATCCTTTTATCCTCTTTTCTCCTTTTGTCAATAAATACGGGGGAATTGATCCCGAGGCATCCGGTGGAACTTCAAACCCGGGAGTAGCCACGCTCAATCTCGACACACCTTCCAACTGGTCTATCATTTTTGGTATTAATATATCATTATAAAAATAGTAAAGAAATGAAACGGTCAACGATATTAATATATACAGTAGGGCTGGTCGTCTTACTCGTACCTGCGTGCAGAAAAAAACTGGAAGAAAAGCCAAGATCGATCCTCACACCTGAATTTTTTTCCACGACACAGGGCTTCCAGCAAGGCCTCGATGCTGCTTATGCAAGCACGCGATTGATCTGGGGCAACCAGGATTATTTTACAATCACCGTGATCGGCACCGATGAATTCAAGCGAGGTATCGACGGCAACAGCGATATCAATGTTTATAGTAGCGGGTATACGCCTTCTACGGGCGTGATAAATGCCAACTGGAGAAATGCATACATTTTTATTAATACCTGCAATGGTGTAATTGATAATGCACCCAGCGTACCCATCCAGGATGCGTTGAAAAAAAGAATGGTAGCGGAAGCAAAATTTATCAGGGCCAACTGGTATTTTCTACTGGTGCAGTTTTGGGGCGACGTGACATTAAACAAGACTTTCCAAAACACACCTACCACCTCCGCAACAAGAGCACCCATAGCCGAAGTATATGATTTCATTGTCCAGGACCTGAAAGATGCTGCTGTAGACCTTCCCCAGGGATTGATCAAAGATGCACAGCCTGGAAGAGCTACTAAAGCAGCCGCGTTGCACGTGCTTGCTAAAGTTTATCTGACAAGAGCAGGATCTTCGGCTGCAAAAACAAACGACTACATGGATGCTTACACAACAGCCAAGAGCATCATAGATAATAAGGCCACGTATGGATTGAGTCTTCTGCAAGATTTTGCCAAAGTATACGAGGAAGGCAATGAAGCCAACAGCGAAGTGATATGGACCTCGCAGCACACTTCCAACCTGGCTTTTAACGGGCCGAACAATAGCGGTATCAGCAATTTCAGCGCGGATAATGTGCTTAATCATATGTGGGTCCCACAGTACGAAAGGCAACCGGGCATGATACGCAGCACGCAGTACGGCCGCCCCTATATCCGTTGCACACCTACACGATGGCTGACAGATACCGTTTGGGGCAATAAAGTAAATGATACACGGTATTCCAAAACGTTCCAGACAGTTTGGTATGCCAACGACCCTAATACTCCCAGCACTTATCCCAAATGGCCCAATCCTTTGCCGCCCGGTGCTCCTCCTGGTGCGGTACCTGGTGGATTTAAGTTTGGGTTTGGTGACACGGCCGTTTATATGCCGGGCACCGATCGTACCAATGCACAGATAGCGGCCAGTAAGGCTACTTTGATACCACCTCGTTTATACAGCAGTTCGATGGGACCATACATGATGAAGTACAACGACACCAAGAGGGCCAACCTGAATTTTCCATCCATCCGTCCTGTGATCGCATACCGGTTTGCAGAGACTTACCTGATAGCAGCAGAAGCAGCTTTCAGGACTGGAAATATGGGTGATGCAGTCACTTATATTAATATCATTCGCACAAGAGCTGCCTATCCAACTGGCGATGTCGTGGCAATGCAGATAACAGCGGCCGATATAAATATTGATTTTATACTGGATGAACGTACCCGCGAACTATGTGGCGAACTGGTGAGATGGCTTGACCTGGTAAGAACGGGAAAATTAATTGAAAGGGTAAAATTGCATAACTCGGAAGCGGCTATCAATATTTTGCCCAAACACATTCTCCGTCCCATACCGCAGGCACAGATAGATGCGGTAACGACAGGGCCGGCATATCCGCAAAACCTGGGTTGGTAAAAAAATCAGAGCTATGTTCTCGTACCGCAAGTACGCAGTTTTTATTGTTAAGCAAGAGGGACCGGCAATGTTCTCATTGCTGGTCCTGTTTTTGACTTTATCAATCGTTTCTTTTACTCAACCACCAACTGATACCGTTAGGTCAAAAACACAGGCACAGCAACGGCCTGCCGCCAGGGCTCCAGTTCCGGATAAATTACCCGGCAAGGGTTTGGCGCAACATGATTTCCTATACGCCGGGGGATGGGATACACGGAAGGACACACAAACCATTTTCCGCGTGATGGGTGGCAAAGTTGTATGGACCTGGTCGATACCAATCAAAGACGGTAATGGGCAATTAAGCGAGTTCAGTGATATACATCAGTTGTCGAATGGCAATGTGCTCTATGCCTGCAAAACAGGTGCGGCCGAGGTTACGATGGACAGAAAGATCGTTTGGAGTTATGAATGCCCGGCTGGACCAGATTGTCATTCGGCGCAACCCATTGGGTTGGATAAAGTTTTTCTCTGCCAAAATGGAACACCAGCCAAGGTGATGCTGATAAATAAGAGAAACGGTAAAATAGAAATGGAACACGAGGTGCAGACGGCAAGACCTGGTGATCCAAAGAGTGTCCATGGTCAATTCCGGAATGTACGGATGACCAATAAAGGTACTTACCTGCTCGCGCATATGAATATGGGTAAAGTGATCGAGTATGACAAGGACTGGAATGTCATCTGGTCGGTAGATGCCCCTTCGGTATGGCTCGCTATCCGTTTAAAGAATGGAAATACATTGATCAGTGGCAACCAGCATGGATATGTCCGCGAGGTAAATCCGAATGGTGAAGTTGTATGGGAAATAAGTAAAGATGATTTTCCGGGTTTTCCACTCTATACGGTTCAGGGTCTGAGCCGTTTGGCCAATGGAAATACTGTTATCAGCAACTGGGGCGGTTCTCTTCGGAAAGAAGATTGGGATAAGGTGGTCCAGGTACTGGAAGTAACGCCGGGTAAAAAACTGGTATGGGCATTACATCAATGGAATTCTCCCGATCTGGGTCCTTCCTCAAATATCCAGTTACTGGATGAAAAGGGCAGGGAGGAAAAAGGAGAATTACAACGTTAGCAGTTTAGCAGGTTTTTTTTATATAGCAGTTAGGGTAAGTACATCACGGAATGTGGTGTACTTTTTTTATTCATAAACTTCGCGAAGTCCGCTTTGTGACGCTGAGTGCTTTTATGTCTTAGTGGTTTGAATTTTCCTGGTGATTTTCTAGGTATTGATCATGACAGATGTCTTTGCCGCCCCATTTTCAAAACTGGTTTTCTGCCCTGCTTTTCGCAAATCCCCGCCATCGATTGTGATTCCTTCACTGGACTGCCCTTCCACGCGAAGAAAAACGGCAGATGAGGTTAACAGCCGCGTTGCTGTCAATAAAATATCCTTTGAATTAATGAAGCGTAATAGCTCTGTTTCTCCGCTTCCCATCGCACTAAGCCCGTTGATCGTTGCATCCTGTACATTATCAAAGATGATCGCAGGTCTTGCGTCTGCCTGTTCGTATTCAAAACGCACATTTTGCAAACTCAAGCCTTTTACATTACGGGCATACATGCCATAAGCGGGAGGGCCGCCTGGTGCGGGATCCCAGACACCGAAGTATTCGGCAGCTATGTTCGGGACTGTCTTCGCTGCCTGTTCTTTTGTACCACCACCGGCATATTTTATATGTACATCAGTAAAGCTGATGTTCTCTAAATAATAGTTGCCCATTGCGTTCAATGTAATACACGAATTCTTTTCTCCCTCTCTTACCGTCACTCCAAAATGAATATCCGGGTGATCAATGGGCTTTGCAACCACCGTTGCCTGTATGGCATTGAATACAATATTGCGGATAAAGGGTAGGGGAGTGCGTTCATTATTATCGTTTGGATTATTTCCTGATGGACCGCTGAATCCTATTCCAATGGGACCGGTCACATTTCGCATGATGATATTGGAAAAACTGAGATTTTCGATGCTGGCCCTTCCCGCGCTGATCTTGATCGGGCAGCCATACGTTTCATAGATCAAACAATTGGTGATAGCTATATTCTGTGATTCACCACCGCCAAAGCGGAAGACAGACCATCTTGTGCTAAAGCTGCAATTGGTGATCGTAACGAATTTGTTGCTGCCAAACAGGGCGCAGGCATCATCCTGGCACTGCACATCACAATTAACCAGGTGAATATACTCGCTATTATTAAAATGAAACCCGTCATTATTCCTGTTGACCCGGTTATAGATCTTCACACCATCAATATGTACCCGCCGGCACCCCAGGATCCGGAAACAATGGTAAGCACTGGCTGTAAAGAAAACACCATTGAGGCAGAGATTGCTGCATTGATAAAATATAGCGAGATGAGGGCGATCGAAATTTCCACCTACACCGTTTTGGCCCGGGCCGGTGTTATCACCCTTACCATTATAAAAAGCCAGGCCATTTCCATCGACTGTTCCTTTTCCTTCGATGGAAACATTTTCAGCATTAACAGCGTATAAAAAAACAATGTTGCCATTGCCCGGAGGAACGCCTTTGCCTGCCGTATAGTCTTCTCTTTTCGGGCTGCCCAATAATTTCCCTGAGGCAGCGATATGCAGGGTGACATTTGATTTAAGTTCCAGTGTACCTGCGAGAAATTCGCCTGCGGGGATCAAAACAGTTCCCCCTTTTTCGCTGGAGCATTTATCAATTGCCGATTGGATCGCAACAGTATCCAGGATTTTGCCATCTCCTTTTGCACCGTGATCTCTGACATTATAAATTCGTGCGCCTTCCAGTTTATCATCTTTCTCTTTATTTCCCGGTGTTGCATTGGCTTCAATTCCTACCATAGTAGCTCCGGCAGCAAGAGCTGGTACGGTAATCCTTCCCAACCATTGTCGTCTTGAAAGCGATTTATCTTTTTTCATAACTGATGAAATATTTTTTTGCGTCCAGCATCCAGCATCGACTATCGACTAACGACTACCGACTACCGACTTCCCTCTGGCCTTGAACTGTGCCATATACAACGACACCGGCTGCAACCCCTCCTGGTTCTGCCCCTCCCATTGCGCATCCGGCCTGCCTTTCAGACGTCCTTCATATTTTTCGCCTTTGAGACCAATACAATAATTTGTTCCTGACGCCCATGGATTTTGTATCGCCGCTTTTTTAACAGCGCAATTCCAAATTATTTGCGTGACGCCGGCCCAGCCATGTCCACTCCCCCAATTCCCACGGTCCTGCACATTGATCTCGCCGTCGGTTACAATATTATCATATAAAGTTCCCATGGCCCAGCGATGGTGTGGTCCAATATCGGCATGTGTTGTCTTTGCGGTACAATTATAAAATACATTCGGTCCACACACTCTTGCTCCGGTTACGAAATCATGCCGCCCATCGGATGCATGGCAGTTGACAAATAGGTTAAGCTGTCCATTATTGCAAAAAGAATAACGCCGCCCGCCAGTGATGATTGATTTGTGATCTGAACAATAACAGCCCAGCACAGATATATTTTTTGCGCCGCTTTCAAGGTTCACGCACCCATAACCGAAATATTTTGCAGTGACAGTGTGTATCCATCCATTCTCGATCTTATTAAAACTGATGGCGGTCCATCCATGATTTTCTGCTGTATCGGATTCAAATTCCGACTCGCAATAAAGATTTTGAATTCCTACATGTGAAATGCGCCCCTCAAAATTGTATTTATAGATCTCTGCCCCTCCATATTTTGTTTCCATCGGCATTACAATCGGGTTATCAATATAGATCTTATTACCCTCGATGCGGGTGATCACCCTTTCAAATTGGAA
>DASSFT010000274.1:0-4712 GCA_035694045.1 Chitinophagaceae bacterium | reverse complement strand
TTAATTTTGGTTTTGGCGGTTGGCAAAATGAACATGCATTCCTCCTAACCACGGTTAATAAATAGATGGCAGGGAACAATCGGCTTACCAGCTTATCCCCAGGTAGTTAATACCTCATAAAAAGCAGACAGCAAATATTTAAAGTATGCTCCGGTATTTATGGTATGATTACCTGAACCATGAAAAAACGATACTGAGACATGATGCACGACATGAAAACAGAAAAAGAATATCCGAAAGGCTTATGATATGATCTGAATTTGAGGTTCGGGTACGCAAAAAAAAGCCGCTTCGCAGCGGCTTCAATGATGATCTTTCTTTTCTACTCATAATTTATTTAACACAAGGCTGTAAGGCCCGCCAGGAAATGTTAGTGCACCGGCATTACTTCCCCAATTAATATTTAAAGTAACCCTCCTATCGCAGGGAGCCGCCGTTCCGGTAGCCGAATTAACGCTGGGATTAACATAGAGAGCTGTATTAGGATAACCGAACGCCGGGCTCCAGTTGGAACCAATGGTAGTCAGGGGTATGGTAAGATTATTATTACCGACATTAACAGCTACTACAATCGGCACCGGATTTAACACTGAAGGATAGATGAAAGAAAAATGCGTGTCATCTACTTTGGTCAATACAATGGTTGCACCATCAGCATCGCCAAAAGCATCTGTTGCCCTGAAATTACCCTGGAAAGTATTGGGATCATACTTACAGATGGCTGCATATCTCAGCGTAGGACTTGATGTAGGTATATTCACAGTGCCACCAGAGTATTGTACACCTGTCGCAGGGAAGGCCTGTATCTTCAGCCCGGATGTGAGATAGATGTCCACACCAAAATCAAAGAAATCACCCAACACGATCGGTCCGAAAAAATCGATCAGTTGCTGACCTGTCACCTGTACATTCGTAGGAAAGCTTGCGACATCTGTCTTCACCACTTTTACCGCGCCATTCCCATTCTTTCTTACCATGACATCCACTTTGGCCGGCTTTTGATCTTCGGGAAACAGCATGTCTACATTAAAATTGGCCTTGAAATTTGCAGGATTACCCGCAACATCGATCGAGGGATCGCTTCCAGGTACCGTTGCTAATTTCATTACCGGCACCCTGGTCAATTCGGGGATCTTTGGGTTATCCGACTTGCGGCATGCGAACGTGAAGACCAGCAGCGGAAGTAAACTATAGATTAAGATTCTTTTCATGATTATTTTTTTAGGTTCAGTTTATTAAGGCATCCAGAAAACTTTGAAACTATTTACCAGGTCCTTTTGTGGCGGTGCATTCGGATTTGTTTCCAACTCCGTCTGGAACCAGGGCAATGAATTGGGATAAGGCCGGCTCAATTGTACCAACACGGCTGGTTGAGGGTTGACCTGTGGGTTGCCATTGATCGGTGGTTGCACAAATCCGCCGGGCGCCATCGTAGGATCATTGGGATTAAACAAAATGGGATAACCGGTTCTGCGATAATCAGAGTATTGATCCACGGCACTGCCATAGCTTGCCAGCCATTTCTCCGTAATAATGATGCGCAATTTTTTGGCTGCATCACCTGCATCATATTCTGTGAGAACTTTGTTGATGTAAGTGGTCATGGCAGCTGTTCCATTTACAGCAGGAACCGATTGAGTGGGGTGAATCAAATTGGTGATCACATAATCCACCTGTTTGAATGATTCATTCATGGCTGCCTGTAAAACGGCTCTTGCATCTCCGGTTACCAGTCCTGCATTGATCAGTTCTGCCTGCAGGTATAAACGGTCGGCATAAGTGATAAATTTGTAAGGAGCTGCACCGGTACCACTACCTGCGCCAGCTGTACCGCCCTGGCCATCATCATATCTTCCACCAACTGGATAAATACCCATCAGGCTTATTACATTCTGTTGGTTCCTGTCACGATTGGGGCCTCTCGAACCAAAATAGATAGAAACAAAACCTCCATCCCTGTATTCCGTCGCATCGGCTGTTATCGTGGTTGGTTTTATTTGATTGAAGATATAATAAGGAAGACGCGGATCAGGGTTATTATTGAAAATATCAGGCCTGTATCCTTTGAGCGTTTCGTAGAACCAGGGG
Source organism: Chitinophagaceae bacterium (assembly GCA_035694045.1). Taxonomy (GTDB): domain Bacteria; phylum Bacteroidota; class Bacteroidia; order Chitinophagales; family Chitinophagaceae; genus VBAT01. The sequence goes on along the minus strand of DASSFT010000274.1, from coordinate 2,624 downwards.
CTTACGTGGTTGCTTCTTTGTGTAGCAATATAATCTCCAAACCCGGGATTCCTGTCATCGGTTGCCGCATTGGGGCCATAAGGAAGCCAGAAGCTTTCGTTTGTTGCATTGATCAACGTATTTGGAGAAGCTAGCAATGCATTTACCTGGGTCTGCACGTTCTGCACTCTTCTTACCTGTACATACAGTTTCAATTTGATTGTATTGGCAGCTTTTACCCATCTCTGCACATTGCCTCCATAGATCACATCATCTGATGTTGGTCTGTGCACATTAGGAGCCGTGGTGTTTGACACATCGGCAATTCCTTCATCGAGCAACGCGATCAGTTTAGGATAGATGGTTGCATCATCATCGAACTTCGGGTAACGAATGCTTGAGTCAAGACGATTAGCTTCAGAAAAAGGAATATCGCCAAACGCGTCTACAAACTGGCTATACCCATAAGCCTTCAGGATCTTTGCTATTCCCACATACTGGCGGTCGCCAGCGGCTCCACCTATCTTGATGATCTGTTCCAGGTTTTCAAACACTCCCTGGTACATCGTGGGCCATGCGGTACCAATATAAAAGCCGCTACCGGTGTAGTTATACTGGTCCTGGCTTTCGCGGGTCGACAACTGGTGTGTGTACACCTCCAGGATCTGTGACAATCCTCCGGTTGTTCCATTACCAATAGCAAGGGAATTACCCAACGAATTCTCGGCGGTAGGAAGCAACTTGGATACCTCTATCGTCAGCGGGTTATTAGGATCCTTGTTTATATCAAGATACTTTTTGCATGATGTAAACACTACAGTGCACAACAGCAAAAGTTTTATTGATCTGGATTTAAAAAGCATAATTCGATTATTTATGATTTAAAAAGTGACTTTTAAGTTCACACCATATCTCTTTGTTGTAGGTGCAGCCGAAAGCTCGATACCCTGGGTAGATGTGGCGCCGAATGAGTTTACTTCAGGATCAAAATGACTGTACTTCGGGAAATTGGGAGCCAGGTACCACAAGTTTCTCCCGGTAACGGTGATCGTTGCCGAACCAATTGGAATCTTCTTGAATAAATTCCTGGGCACTTCATATCCCAAGGTTAATTCTCTCAACCGGTAAACCGTGGCATCGTAAATATTCCATTCGGTAGCCGTGTTGATAGCGAATGTTGCACCATTGAGGGAATTCGGCGAGAAATAGAGGTCATTAGTTGTGATCGAAGTCGTGTTAGGAATCGTCTTGCCGCCATTAAGGATCGCTTTACCTGTTGCAGGATCGCCATATATACCTGGAATGATCCAGTTAGCCAGCCTGTCCCTTGTATCTTTAGTAACACCTCTTCCCAGGAGCGATGAATTAGTAACAGAATAGATATCGCCGCCCTGTGTCATATCAAACAATACGCTTAGGAAAAATCCTTTGTAAGAAAACGTATTAGTCACACCGAGTTTGAAATCCGGGTTAGGATCGCCAACCATTTCCTGGTCCTGTCTTACAATCATACCACCGGTATTCGGGTTGATCAACAAAGCTCCCGTCGCACTATCCCTGAATACTTTGTTGCCACGCAGGTAACCAAATGGCAGACCGGGTTCAAGATAAGGGTTGATATTGCTGGCGCCGCTTAGAACTGCTCTCAGAAGAAGCCTGTCAACTCCATCAACCAGTTCTTTTACAATGTTTTTGTTTTTCGTGAATGCACCATGAATACTCCAGGTAAAATCTCTTGTTTGAATAGGCTTTACGGTAAGATCTATTTCAATACCCTTGTTACTGATCTTTCCATAATTGGTAAAGAACTGAGCGTAACCGGAACTGGAAGGAATTGAAATAGGCGCGATCAGGTTTGTAGAGTTCCTGTTATACCAGGCGAAATCCACTTCAACTCTTCTTTTAAAGAAGCTTAACTGCGTTCCGATTTCAATTTCCTCTGTGAACTCGGGTTTCAGATCGGCATCGTTAGCGTTATTAGCTACCGAAGCAGTGGGCTGGCCAAGGAAATTTGCGCCCAATACAAACACGTTATCCAAAGAATAAGGAAGTGCATCTCTTCCGACTTTAGCCCAACCGGCCCTTATCTTGCCAAAATCAAGTATTTTACTCTGCAACCTGAGCGCATCTGTGAAAACAAATGATCCCGATACAGAAGGGTAGAAATAACTTCTGTTGGCTTGTGGAAGAGTAGAAGACCAGTCGTTACGGCCGGTAACTTCCAGGAAAGCATAATTTTTGTAGCTCAGCGTAACATCTCCAAATACACCGATCAATCTCTGCTGTTGGAAATTGTCTGCCAACGGAGGGAATGGTGCACCGGCGACAATGGGCCCGAATATCTGTTGGGCTGTGTTTCCCAGTGTATAAATACCACGGGTAATAAACCTGTTGCCTGTCTGTACCTGGCGTGTAGTGGTCCTTTGATTTATGCTGTTACCTACTACGGCTTTAAGATTAAAGTCGTTATTGATTGTCGGGGAAAATGAAAAAAGCAGGTTTGATTCAATTTCCTGTTTTTTATAAGTATCGAGTACGATCCTGCCAAGTCCTTCTGCGGCTCTTGAACTGATCTCTGTGATTTCTCTCCGATCCAATGCATTCGTGTTACTTCCCAGTGAATAGTCAACGCGTACCCATTTGTT
>DASSFT010000273.1:0-14332 GCA_035694045.1 Chitinophagaceae bacterium | reverse complement strand
TGTATTCAATGTATGGGAACCGGTAATAGAAGAATATGGAAAGCTGACGGGTAATAAAACCACTTCTTTTCGTGAGTTCAGCGCACCGCTTTTCCTGATGTTATATGGTTTACCCACATTCATCACCGGGGCAGCCTGTAAATTCAAGCCTATGTTCTGGGGTGGCATTTTTTGTTGGGTGTGTTGCGTGGTGACCTTATTTACCGATGTAAAAATTGATTTATTATTGATGGCAGCTTCGGCGGTCATGGCCTGGCTGTATCCCGGTATCATCATAGAAAGAGAATATCGTCAATATAAAAAAGGACAGGTACAATCGAATGTTTAAAGATCTCGACCCTATATTGCATTCACAGCTGCGATTGGCAGTAATGTCACTTTTGATAAGTGTGAAGGAGGCAGAATTTACTTTCCTGAAGGAGCAGACAAGCGCTACTGCCGGCAACCTGAGTGTGCAGATACAAAAATTAAAGGAAGCAGGTTACATTGATGTGGTCAAACAATTCAAGGACAATTACCCTCAAACCATTTGTAAAATAACGGCACCTGGCATCAAGGCATTTGAAGTTTATGTGAAGAACCTGCAAACGTATTTGACAGTCAACAAATAATTTTATTTTAAACCTGCAGGTGTTGAATGGAGATAGCAGGGAAGCTCCGTGATCATTCTGATTTCTTAAGCAGGGACACTACCTTGATTCCAGGCAATAAAAAAATTAAATAGTTTATCCCCATCGGTAAATCACTAATTAGCAGCAGCCAGGCTGAACGAATATAATCGAGCTTTGAAATATACACTCAGCTTTCTATCTTTACCCGGTTACAGTACCGGCTGAAATAAGACGGCCCCGATAGCTATCGGGGATCAGCACAACAAAAAGCTCTGGCCACTAACAGCAATACCAATATGCGTAACATATTCATACTATTGTTCCTTTCGATCATAATCGAAAGCTGTAAGCCATATTCTTATTTCAAAAGCCCAAACGATTTATTAAATAAGGAGTGTCAGATTTTTTTAACCGATGGGACAAAAATTGATGGAAAGCTGACAGTTCAATTTGAGACAGAGCATTATGTTGGCAAGTATTTAAAGGTATTGACAGATGAAAAAACAGAAAGGAACATATTGATAACAGACATAAAATCTTACAAATACAATAATGAAGTTTATGTTCCGAAAGAGATAAATCTCGAAGCGTATGAAATTCCTTACCGGGACAAAGTATACATGCCAAATGTTAATAATATTTTGTTCCTAAAGAGGCTAACTAATGACAGTGCAAAGCTTCAACTTTTCGAGTTATTTAAATCCAGGACTAACTCATCAGAGTGGGGCGACCAATATGACTATTATATTTCCTTTAATAATGAGAATAGGTTTGCGTCGTGGAGTATTCGTGGGAGTAGATTTTTCCCAAATTTTGAAGAGAAGATGAGTAAAATTGTATCTGATTGTCCTTCATTGGTAGAAAAGATCAGGCAACAAATAAATGGCTATACTGCCAGGCAAATTTCAGTGGATGCAAAAAAAAATGAGGTGATAAAAAAGATTGTTGAAGAGTATAACAATTGTCAATAAATTCCTGAATACTGCGGCCAGCATAGATCTATCAATAAGTTTGACGGGAACACCAACAACGACGGAACTTTCAGTAATACCAATGAACTGCCGCTAGTCAGAAAGAACTCTGATGATCTTCACAAACCTTCTCTTATAATACTCACCTAATGCGCTTATGACTACGCCATCAGCCTTCCCGGAGGTAGAATGAATGAATTTTAAAGTATCCACATTTTCTGTAACAATTCCCATATGTCCGACAATTCGAATAGAGTCCACAGTACCAGTAAATAAGATTAAATCCCCTTCTTTTGCACTTTGTAGATTGACATCTTTCCCGGCGTTGGTAAAATCGACTGAAGATCTCGGCACCGCAATATTGAAATGGTTGAAAACATAAGTTATAAAACCTGAGCAATCAAATCCTTTCGCCGGATCAGTCGATGCATACCTGTAAGGAACTCCTAGTAATGTTTGGGCAAAAGCTACCAGCTGATGGCCGGTGATGCCCTTAATTACCTGGTTTAATTCAGAGGCCGTTATTTTTTGCCCGGAGTCCGCAGCCAATGAAGGCCGGATAGAATCTACCCTGGGTGAATCTATCTTTTGGTCACCAGTATCGTTGTTAGCTGCTCTTTTACAAGTCGGATCGATGAGTACAAGAAACAAACAAATTGTAAACTTTATCATACGGAAAACAATAAAAACACACAATTTCACTGCTATTATCGGGCCGAAAGATCATGGCTGCGATGGCTGTCGGAGATCAACACAACTTGTCCCGCCAATTGCGGGAGCAAAAAGCCCTGACCGTTAGCGGCAACTTAAAAACTCTCGCTATTAAATATTATTTACGACCTCTTGTTCTTGTAGCTCATATGACGACTTGGATGGGACTTCTGCATTGACTGGTGAATTGTGTCTTTTTTCATTCAACATTTAAAATTCAACATTCAAAATAATCTTCCGTTAGTTTCATCCACTAAAAGCATCAATTCATTCGTTGCTTGGATTTATAATCGTATTTGTCATTGTTTATTTGATGTATTAAATCAAACCTTTAAAACTTTATTTATGCAAAGAACAATGACCAACAGACCGGCATTTATCGCCCTTTTACTCGCAGGCATCGTCATGATGAGTTTTGTATCCTGTAAGAAAGACAAAAGCATTAACAATGGTAATAATCCCCCTGCCGCTACAAAGCTCAAGGAATACAGGAACGGGGATGACCTGGTACAGTTTACCTACAATACGGACGGTACCATTAAAAAGGCCCTGGTAAAAACCGAGTTGAACACCAACGGCGATGCGGTAGATTTCAATATATCCTATAACGCCCAAAAGAAGATTTCAGAAGTAACCACCACCAGTGGCGAAAAGATCGTACCGGAGTACGAAAATGGCCTATTGACAAGAGCTAATATTTTTGAGGGAACCGTACGGACCGGCTATACCAACTATCACTACGAGACTAACCAACTGAAAATAGCAACCATTTATGTCAACGCAGGCGGCGTCGATTTTGAACCGATCCTTGAATTCCGTTTTTCTTATGATGGTAATGGCAACCTGAATAAATCGGAGATATTCATGTCAACAGGTGTTCCGGGACAATTGGTACGTGCAGGGCATGTAAATTTCCAGTTTGACCAAAAGACAAATCCCTTGTATGCCAACCGCGATTTCCTGGCTTTATTGTGGCAGGCAGCGTCTAAAAACAATGTTACGAAGGAAGAGCATTTCGGTGCCAACTTGCAATTGGAAGATGTTTTTACATACGTTTACACCTATAAAACAAATGGTTTACCAGAAAGAGCAACAGTGACCAATGGCCTCCCGGGCCAGCCGCCGGTGATTTCCAGCGTTAATTTTACATATGAATGATTTCGCCTTTGTTGGGTGTTTCGCGGCCATGGGTACGAGCTTACTTTAAGCGTAAAGAAAGCGAGCGCCAACAAGGAGTTGCTTCCTGGATGATTACTACGACTCCCTGTTGTAGGTGACCCCTGCAATCCTAAGATGGATCTAGCAATAAGTTTGACGGGAACACCAACAACGGCGTAAAAAAAATTAAGGCCCTTTAGAAAAAGGGCCTCTCTGTTTTGGTGCTCTAAGTGTATGTAAGATCGATTATGATCTTGTCGAAAAACCGTCCAGGTTGATAATTATTTAATAATATCCGGACCCGCCATTATGGCCTGCGAATAATCAACAGACCCATTCTTGCTTATGATCCTGATACGATAGTAATATGTATTTGATTTGTTTTCTTTATCGATGAATTGATAGCTGTCTGTGCCACTCTTATAATTTGCAAATACCAATGCGGCGGTCTTGAAGGACTTACCGTCCAGGCTCTTTTCCAGTTCAAAACGATCCACATCCTGGTTATCAGTGATCATCCAGGTCAATATAATCTTTCCGCTGTTGCTGTTGCTGATGAAGCTAAGGATCTTCGGCGTTGCCGGCGATTTTGAAAAATTGAACGAAGATGGAATGACAGTAAAAGAGGCAGATACGGCTTGGTGGAAGATCATGCTTAAGGTAACGGTGTAAAAAAATAGTCTGGTCACGTTAGTTTCTTAGGGTTTGCTGAAAAAAAAGATTCAGGTTCCCATAGAAATCGGACATCTGGCTGATTCGGTCCACATTGATCATCAGGTAACTGCAAGTTTCACGGTTTTTACCACGTAGTTTTCCGTATGAGCAGTGTGGTTTTCCGAACCGTTGCAAACCTAATACCGGGACCCTGTATTTGCAAATCTTTTAGGGAAAAAATTTCTACAAAGAACCCGATTAGCCCTCCAGACGGACTATCGTTTAATACCTTTGCCGGCGATGTCAACCATTATACAGGTAACAGGACTCACTAAATATTTCAGGGAAATAAAGGCTGTAAATGATCTCTCCTTCCAGGTGTCGGCGGGGCAGGTTTATGGGTTCCTGGGCCAGAATGGGGCAGGTAAATCTACTACGATCCGCATGATGTTGACTCTTATCACACCTGATTCCGGTTCTATTGAAATATTCGGCATGGATCTTCAAAAGCGCCGGCATGAAATATTAAAGAAAGTAGGCGCTATTATCGAAAAACCCGACCTGTACAAATATCTAACGGCAATTGAGAACCTGCGGCTTTTTGCTGCGATCAGCGGTGTAAAACTTTCGGAAAAGCGGTTGATGGACCAGTTGGCCATGGTAGGCCTGGCTGAAAGAGCCAGAAGCCGGGTCAAGACATTTTCACAGGGCATGAAGCAGAGGTTGGGTATTGCAGTAGCGCTGGTACATGATCCCGACCTCATCATATTGGATGAACCGACTAATGGATTGGATCCGCAGGGAATCGCCGATGTGCGTAATCTCATTTTACATCTCAGTAATGACCGGGGCAAAACCGTGTTTGTCTCCTCTCACTTGTTGAGCGAAATAGAAGTGATCGCCGACTCCATACTTATCATCAACAAAGGCAGTAAAGTGGCCGAAGGCAACAAAAGGGAATTACTGAACCCGGTAAAAACCGAGGTTGAACTGATCACCGACAACAGGGACAAATCAGTCAGCCTGATAAAAGCAACCCAATGGGGTAGCTACTTGCTGGCCGACCAGGGCGAAGATGGACATATTTTGTTTGAGATGGATAAAGTGATGATACCCGAATTGAACCGCGAATTGGTAAAAAACGGAATTAATGTGTTGTCTCTAAAACCACGGCATTCACTGGAAGATCTATTCTTATCCTTAACAGCTCAACAGCTATGATGCGCCTATTGCAAATAGAAACGTATAAAATATTCAAGCGACAGCGTACCTATATCGCTTTTGTAGTGATTGCTGCTATCATTTTTCTCATACAGATCGGGTTGAGGTTCGGTGGCAAAGAATATGTAAGCATGTTGATGGGTGCCATGAATGACACTTTCGTCGTTGATCCCGAAGAAATGCTCAACGGCTATTTCGTTTGTTTTTTTATCCTCAACTTATTATTGGTACATGTGCCTATTCTTGTAGCGCTGGTAGCGGGAGATATGATATCCGGTGAATCCAATATGGGAACGCTCCGCCTGCTGGCTTCGAAACCGATCAGCCGGACACAGTTATTGTTGGTGAAATTTACCGCTTCCGTGTTTTACACCTTCGTTCTACTGATCTGGGTGGCGATCCTTTCGCTGCTGGTCAGCATCCTGATCTTTGGCACCAATTCTATTTATGTACCGAAAGAACTGGAAGCAAATATCATAGTACCATCGGATGTGCTATGGCGATATTTTGCCGCTTTTGGTTTTGCGGCTGTTGGAATGACAACCATCGCCGCCATGTCGCTGATGTTTTCTGTATTTGCCGATAATTCGATAGGACCGATCGTGGCTACTGTTTGTATAGTCATTATTTTTACTATCCTGATGCAGATGGAGATCCCTTTTTATGATGAGACCATCAAGCCTTATCTTTTCACGACCCACATGTTGGGGTGGAAAGGCTTTTTTTATGTAAAAGCAAGTGAAGGAGCAACGATCCCGGGTTCTGTCAGCAATATCGGGGCAGTCATAAAAAGTACGGTCATACTGGTTGTTTATACAGGGATGTTTCTTACAATAGCTGCCTGGGCATTCAGGAAAAAAAATATTTTAAGCTGATGAGACATCGTGGATATATATTGATCTTTTTGATCATGCTGTTGGCCTCTCTTTCTACCAGGGCACAAACGGCTGAAGAGGTAATTCAGAAGGTCAGGGCAAAACTCGAAAAAGTAAATGATTATGAAGCCAAGGGAAAAATGAAAACAAACGTAGTTTTTATTAAGGCGCCCGTTGCTTCTGTGAAGATATATTTCAAAAAGCCCAACAAACTTCGTATCCACAATGAAAGCGGGATCTCCTTTGTTCCTAAAGGTTCGGCGAATATCAACCTCAACAATATTTTCATGGATGGGCCCTCGGCTTATGATATTATTGACCTGGGAAAGGAAAACGGAACCAATCTTCGTATTATTAAGTTGTTGCCAAAAGATGAAAATGCCGACGTCGTTTTAGCGACATTGTATATCGATGAAACCAGGTCACTCATAAAAAAATCAAAGACGACGACCAAGGACAATGGAACTTACGAGTTGGAGATGACATATGGCAAATACGCCGAGTATGGCCTGGCCGATAAGGTCATTTTTTCATTCAATACAAAGGACTACAAATTGCCTAAGGGAGTCACTTTTGACTATGATGACGGCACCACTAAAAAAGACGACCCAAACAAGGTTAAAAACAGCAAGGGGAAAGTAGAAATAACCTACTCAAGCTACATCATCAACAAGGGTGTGCCTGATTCTGTGTTTCAATAACATAGCGCTGGTAAATGCCTTATAGAGCACGCTTGCAACCGTTTACAAAATCACCCGAAAGTGGTATCAACATTATTTTGTTAAGAAGGGTAAACTCTTTAATTTTATTTCTCTCCTTCCAACCTGTGGTATAACCTGCGATTTGCCATTTTCCTATCTTAAAAAGATCAGACCGTGTTAGTATTCATGTAAAACCACCAGGGTTAACAGTTCATCAATCCTGCATTTACTTACTACTATTAAAGATCGGGAACGGATCTGGTTATTTAAAAGGAAATCAATAGATGGCAACTCCCACCAAGAATGGAGCAAATTCATATTCCAGCAGCTTCAAAGTCTATCAGATAATAGCTACCGCGGTATTGTACTGCATAATAAGCGCTTATTTACCCGAACATCGTCAGCTCCCGGCCGCGGGCGTAATGACTGAATTACTATTCAACGAAGGCACGGGCACAACGACAGCTGATGGTTCCGGAAATAACCATACCGGCACATTAGTAAACGGACCAGTGTGGGGAGCCGGGAAATACGGGCAGGGATTGACCTTTAACGGGACAAATAGTTATGTCAACATTGCGGATCATGCCGATTATACGCTGAACCCCGCACAAAATTATACCTGGAGTGCCTGGGTGAAGAGTAACGATCTCAGGGAGTGGAGTACGGTCTGGAGCCAAACCGTTGACGGAAACAATTTCTTTTATTTCTATGCACACACTACCAATGACCCCGATGGCGGCCCTGTTACCAATGGGTTATCTGTTTACTGGTGGAATGGCGGCGGTACCAGTAAGGTAGGTATACACAGTAACAACAATGTGCTCACAGTCGGGCAATGGAGCTATGTGACGGTGACTTATGATGCAAGCCTCGCCCAGGCGAGCCGGTTTACTATTTATGTAAATGGAGCAGATGTAACCAACCGCTCTGACGTTTCCTCAGTAGGAACGCTGGCAACGATTGATCCCAACACTGTACGTGTAGGCTCTAATCAACCTTTTGGCGAATACCTCAATGGATCGATTGATGAAGTCAGATATTATACCAGGCTTTTATCCCTGGCCGAAATACAGTCGGATATGAACATCGGTAACACTCCGGATACGCAGTCGCCGGCCGTGAACATAACCGCACCTGCAGCAGGAAATGTTTCAGGCACCATAAACGTGACGGCAAATGCAACGGATAATGTTGGTGTGACCGGTGTACAGTTTTTGCTGGATGGAGCAAACCTCGGTGCTGAAGATATTGCAGCTCCATATTCGGTATCATGGAACACAATTCCGGTAACTAACGGCAATCATAACCTCACGGCAAGAGCGAGAGATGCTGTGGGGAATACAACAACCTCGGCAATAGTGGCGGTTAATGTAAATAATGTGCCGGATACTGTTGCTCCGACAGTAAATATTACATCGCCAACAGGAGGTACTGTTAGCGGCACCATAAACGTCAATGCAAATGCTGCCGATAATATCGGTGTCACCGGCGTACAATTCCTGTTGAACGGGGCCAACCTGGGTGCGGAAGATGTAACTGCGCCTTATTCCGTGTCATGGAATACCGTTTCACTGGCTAATGGCAACTATACATTGTCTGCGCGTGCACGCGACGCGGTTGGTAATACAAGAATCTCCTCTGGTGTAATCGTAACTGTTTCGAATGTTAATCTCGTGGCAGCTTATGGATTTAACGAAAACACCGGCACTTTAGCGGGTGACAATTCAGGAAACAACAATAACGGTACCCTGACCAATGGACCTACCTGGTCAGCCGCCGGCAAGTTTGGGGCTGCGGTTTCTTTTGATGGTACTGATGATTACATTAATATTCCCGACGCAAATTCACTTGATCTGACAACAGGGATGACCATTGAAGCCTGGGTCAACCCAACAAATGTCACCGGGTATAAAACAGTTATTTGTAAAGAAAACAGCACCAATAACCTGGCCTATGTTCTCTCCGCCAATAACAATACATCCGGTGCTGCCAATCAACGCCCGAATGCGCGTATAAGGAGCGGAAGTACCACGACGACCATCACTGGTACAAACAAACTGGTGCTAAATACCTGGGCGCACCTGGCCTGTACCTATGATGGAACAACACTTCGTTATTATCAAAATGGTGTACAGGTAGCTACAGTGGCTGTAACGGCGAGTATGACGGTTACTACAAACCCGTTACGAATAGGAGGGAGTGTTGCATTGGGAGCTCAATACTTCGCAGGCCTGATCGATGAAGTAAGAGTATACAATCGTGCATTGAGTGCAACGGAGATCCAAGCGGACATGAATACCCCCATCGCCCCGGATTTGATCAGTCCTACGGTCGCGATTACAGCGCCAACAAACGGTAGCGATGTTGCAGGTACCATAAATGTCACTGCGAACGCATCAGATAACATTAGTGTTTCGGGTGTCCAGTTTAAATTGAATGGAGCAAATCTTGGAGCAGAAGATGTAGCTGCGCCTTATTCCGTTTCCTGGAATACGCTAACCACTTCCAACGGTCTTGATACATTGTTAGCAATTGCCCGCGATGCGACAGGCAATACGACCACCTCCGACACAGTAATTGTAAATGTCATCAATGGAATCGATAACCAGGCACCCAGTGTAAACATTACAGCGCCGCCAGCAGGAAATGTTAACGGAACGATCAATGTGACCGCTAATGCTTCAGATAATGTTGGTGTACTTGGGGTACAGTTCAAACTGAACGGGACAAACCTGGGAACTGAGGATCTCAGTTCACCTTATTCGATATCATGGAATACACTGACCAGTCTCAATGGCCCTTATACATTAACGGCTGTTGCCCGCGATGCAGCAGGTAATACTACCACATCTGCCGGAATAGCCGTTACTATTAATAACGATGTACAGGCTCCCTCGGTAAATATTACGGCTCCCGCGGCCGGGGAAGTTTCGGGGACAATCAATGTAACCGCGGATGCTTCGGATAACGTTGGGGTCAAAGGTGTTCAGTTTAAATTGAACGGGGCCAACCTGGGTTCAGAAGATCTCAGCTCACCCTATTCAGTTTCCTGGAACACATTGACAACAGCAAATGGTTCGTATACTTTAACCGCTGTTGCCCGTGATTCATCCGGCAATACGACTACTTCTGCAGATGTAATTGTCACTGTAAATAATGTGCCTGATACACAGGTTCCAACGGTAGGCATTACCGCGCCTGCTGCAGGGAATGTTTCGGGTACGATCAATGTGACGGCTAACGCTGCCGATAACGTGGGTGTGGTGGGTGTTCAATTCAAACTGAATGGAGCAAACTTAGGGACCGAGGATCTATCAGCACCTTATTCTTATTCCTGGAATACAGCCACCAGCCCCAATGGCAACTATACATTGACAGCTGTGGCACGGGATGCGGCAGGCAATACTGCTACATCGGCCACTGTGAATGTTACCATTGCCAATGCGGCTAGCTTATTTACTGCGCTTCCATTCAACGAAGGATCGGGAACTGCAACAGCCGATATTTCCGGTGCCAATCACCCCGGCACATTGGTGAATAGCCCTGTATGGGGAGCAGGTAAATACGGCCAGGGATTAACCTTCAATGGTACCAGCAATTATGTAAACATTGCCGACCACAATGATTTCACGCTTGACCCAACTCAGAATTATACCTGGAGTGCCTGGGTAAAAAATACAAGCTTTAAAGAATGGAGTACGGTCTGGAGCCAGACCATTGATGGCAACAATTTCTTCTACTTCTATGCACATACAACAAGCGACCCCGACGGCGGCCCCGTCACCAATGGTTTATCGGTTTACTGGTGGAGTAATGGAGGAAGCAATAAGCTGGGCGCTCACAGTAACAATAATGTTCTGACAGCCGGGCAATGGAGTTATGTGGCTATTACTTACGATGCAAGCCAGGCACAAAATAATCGTTTCAGTATTTACGTAAATGGTGTGGATGTTACCGCCCGTACCGATGTTTCATCAGTCGGGACCCTGGTAAGCATTAATCCAACCAACATAAGGATTGGCTCTAACCAGGCTTTTGGTGAATACCTGAACGGATCTGTCGATGAAGTGAGATATTACAGGCGGCTGTTGACGCTGGCAGAGATCAATTCGGATATGAACACGCCCATGGGTGTTGTTGCTGATAATACTCCTCCCACGGTAAATATCACGGCTCCGCCTGCCGGTAATGTTTCCGGTACGGTTGACGTGACAGCCAATGCTTCTGATAATATCGGGGTCATCGGTGTTCAATTCCTGTTGGATGGAGTAAATCTCGGTGCTGAAGATGTTTCTGCGCCTTATTCCGTGGCATGGAATACAACCATGTCGACGGCCGGCAATCATGTACTTACTGCACGGGCAAGAGATGCTGCCGGTAATAATACTACTTCGGCCGGAGTGACTGTGACGATCGTTCCTGATTTTTCATTTACGTTATTGAATAGCACTCGTAATATTAATCCGACGGACAATACCAATTACGGTATTGGCATTGGTTATCTCAATGGATTTACAGGCAATATAACTTTATCCGTGTCAGGCCTGCCTGCGGGAGTCACAGCCAATTACCCCATTAATCCCGTGACGAGTGCCGGCCAGACGCAATTAAACATCAATTCGACCAATGCAACACCGGGAATATATACATTGACCCTTACAGCTACTGCTCAAAGCATTGTTCATACCCAACAGGCGTCATTAGTAATAAATGGAGGAGATGATTTTGGATTGAATTCGGCTACATCTGTTCAGACGGTTGCTGCCGGAAACGGTACCTCTTATTTTATCAATATTACAAAGAGCGGAAACTTTGCTAGCCCTGTTAGCCTGTCTGTAGCAGGCCTGGGGACTGGCATGACTGCATCTTTTAATCCGGTGTCCGGAACTCCGCCAGTGACATCTGTTCTCACGATTACAACTTCGGCAACTACACCTGTCGGCAACTATAACTTCACTGTACAGGGTGCAAGTGGCGCTCTTGTCCATACATTACCGATCAGCCTGACTGTGCTTGCAGCACCGCCGGCAACCTGGCCTGTGACTAATTTAGGTTCCGGCTGGGATATGCCTGTTGGAGTAGCGTTTACAAAAGACGGTTCGAGGTTGTTTGTATGGGAAAAAGGAGGAAAGGTGTATGTATGTAACAGGAACGCTTCTACACAACTTTACGATAAACAAGCCACACCTGTGCTGGATATATCAGCAGAGGTTGGGAACTGGAACGATATGGGATGCCTGGGCTTTGCACTGGATCCTAACTTCGAAGCAAACGGACTGATCTATTTATCTTATATCGTCGACCGGCACTATCTCTTAAATTTTGGTACACCACAGTATGATCCGCCGCCGGGTGACAATGCTTCGGCACAAAAAGCTACAATTGGAAGAATCACACGATACCAGACAGTGAACAGTGGCGGCATTATCACGGCAAATCTTGGTTCGAGAATGATTTTGCTTGGAGAAACTAAATCAACCGGTATTCCCATTCTTTATGACTCGCATGGAGTGGGAACACTCACATTTGCATCTGACGGAACACTGATCGCCTCCTGTGGGGATGCTGCAAGCTATTCTGATTTTGACCAGGGAAGCACACCGGGAACTTATTATGTACAGGCATTAGCCGATAGCATCATAAGGCCAAATGAAAATGTAGGCTCGCTCAGATCGCAAATGCTTACCAGTCTTAACGGTAAAATATTAAGACTGGATCCGGCTACCGGTAATGGCATGCCCAGCAATCCATTTTATGATGCTGCAAACCCGCGTTCGGCAAGATCAAGAACATATGCATTGGGTTTGCGCAATCCTTTCAGGATATCTATCAAACCGGGAAGCGGTTCTACCAATCCTGACGCAGGAGACATTGGCGAAATATATGTAGGAGATGTGGGAGTGGGTACCTGGGAAGAGTTGAATGTTATCAAAGAACCCGGTACTAACTGCGGGTGGCCACTTTATGAAGGATTGGCTGTGGTACCGCAATTCGCGAACCCTGTGCCCAACAAAGATGAACCGAATCCTTTATTTGGAACCGGGGGTTGCACGCAACAGTATTACACCTTCCAGGATTTGTTTAAACAGGTAACCGCTGATAACGCAAAAACAGTTTATAATCCCTGCAATCCTTCGCAGCCAATTGGTACAGGTAACCGTTTTGTTCACCGCCGCCCGATAATAGACTATAAACATGACGCCGATATAGCAAGGGTGGGTATTTTTAGCGGTAATACGGCAACGGTAGCAACAATCGGCACCCCGGCTTCAGGCGTTACCGGAACTCCGTTCCGCGGTAATGCGAATACCGGTGGCTGCTACTATACCGGTACTTTATTCCCATCCAATTTCAGGAATACATTCTTATTTGGTGATTATGGAAGGTCATTCATTAAAGCTCTTACCATTAATTTCACCGACGTGCTGCAAAAAGTTGAACATTTCGCAGATGTAAGCAGCCCGGTTTGCCTGACCCAAAACCCATTGGATGGTACGTTGGTATATGCTGATGTGGAGACAAATGCCGTAAGAAGGATCAGCTATGGTGGCAACCAATTCCCCGTAGTGAAGATGACGTCAAACGGCATTTATGGACCTTCACCCTTTAATGTCACATTCAATGGCAGCAATTCATTTGATCCCGAAGGGGGACGTTTGACTTATTCCTGGAACTTCGGAGATGGTTCGGCCATCAGCACCGTAGCCAATCCTCCTGTTCACAGCTTTACAGCGCCGGCAGGTGTGCCAACAAAATTTGTGGTTACACTTACGATAAAGGATTCGGTGAATGCGACAGCCGTTGACAGTATCATCATATCCGTGAATAATACACCGCCGGTTGTAAACATAACCAGTCCCATCAAAAACTCATTGTATGAGATCGGGCCGGATTCAATTTATGCTTTCACGGCTACAGTTACCGATGCCGAGCATGGTCCCAGCCAGTTGAAATACGAATGGCAGCAAATCCTGAGACATGGTAACCATGAACATCCGGGACCTATCGATACGGTCAAGAATTCATTTGGTTCGGTTTCAAGGATTGGTTGCAATGGAGATGATTACTACTGGTTGTTCCGCTTAAAGGTTACGGATGCCGCCGGATTGTATACGATGGATTCTTCGAAAATATTCCCGCACTGCGTGGGTTCAAGGGTAATGCTTGCTTTGCGCAAGTTTAGCGTGACACCGGAGGGTACCGACAGGAACCTGATAAAATGGGTGACCGAACAGGCATCGGCAATTACAGGTTTTGAACTGGAGAAAGGTTTTGACGGGATCAATTTCTTCCCGATCAATTGGCAGGATGCAAAAACTACAGTTGGCACCAAAGAATATAGTTTTTATGACGACCGCCTGATCCCCGGAACTACCTATTACCGTTTGAAGATGATTGAAACGGGCGATGCTTTCAGGTACTCGGAG
>DASSFT010000272.1:0-3991 GCA_035694045.1 Chitinophagaceae bacterium | reverse complement strand
ACAGAATCTGAAATGCGATGAATATCATCTTCGGTGAAATCTTTTACCACGATTCTATCAACAAGGATATAAGAAATCTTCTTCGTCTTCAGTTCTTTATCACTTAGTTCAAGAAGTTCTTCAATTCTTTGAGCTTCTAATTCCCCTCCTTTGGAGGGATTGGGGGAGGCGACCCGGCTAAAACCCTTTTGAGCCAATATATTCAATTCTTCTTTAACATCCCGGTTCCTGTGCTGTTTGAATTTGGCGAGGATAAACACTTTATCATCCGTCCTAAAACCTTTAATCGCAGTGACTACGTCGGTTACATCGTCCTTTTTCACCTCTTTTCCGGAAACCGGGGAAATGGTTTTGCCGATCCTGGCAAACAGCAACCGCAGGTAGTCATATATCTCCGTCATGCTCCCCACTGTGCTCCGGGGGGTCCTGGTGATCACTTTTTGTTCGATCGCGATGGCCGGGCAAAGTCCCTTAATATAGTCGACATCTGGTTTATTCATCCGGTTCAGGAACTGGCGGGCATAGGCACTAAGGCTTTCTGCGTACCGCCGCTGACCTTCCGCGTAGAGTGTATCAATGGTGAGAGAGGATTTGCCTGAACCCGAAACACCCGTAACAACCACGAGCTTATTACGTGGTATATTTACGGTTACATTCTTCAGGTTGTGTACCCTCGCTCCCTTGATTAGGATGTTATCTGTGGAATTTACGGTCGAAGCTTTAGCGGGATTTTTCCCTTTTATAGTTTTTTCCATTATCTGCGCTACAAATGTAACCCCTTATCCATCTTAAATTTAAGACAAGATGATTAACATTTCTTTGACAATATTAAATACAATTTCGAAAGCGATTCGTTTGACGATTTCGTGAAAAGAACTATTTTTATTTCACAATATCCGAAAAATGAAACACCCAAAATACTTCCCGCCTATCGCATAATACTTCTACTCTTTTTTAACCGATTATTGATTACGCAGCCAATCCGTTTTGAACACACCTAAACAACCTGTAGGAGTATGAAAGCTTTTAACAAGAAAACCGACCATGAACTTATCCATCTGTTTACGGATGGTAACCTGGAAGCCCTTGAAGCCCTGGTGCTTCGCCATAAGGATAAATTATATACATCTATCCTGTTCCTTGTCAAAGACAAATACCTCGCCGAAGACATTTTCCAGGATGTTTTTATCCGCATTATCGATACTATGCGCAGCGGCCGTTATACCGAGGAAGGAAAATTCCTGCCCTGGGCCATGCGAATCGCCCATAATCTTTGCGTGGATCATTTCCGTAAGGTAAAACGTACGCCCACGATCCGCAACGGAGAAGACAAAGACATTTTCGAGGTACTTAATTTCGCCGACGACAGCGCGGAAACAGTGATGATGAAGAGGCAAAGTCATGACCGCGTCCGGGAAATGCTTGAACGTCTTCCTGAAGACCAGCGTGAAGTGATCATCCTGCGTCATTATGCAGACATGAGCTTTAAGGAAATCGCCGCTGTGACAAATTGCAGCATTAATACGGCATTGGGTCGGATGCGTTATGGCCTGATCAACCTCAGGAAACTGATGATCCAGAAACAAATTGCTCTTTAATCGAGATACGTTATTGTCATTCTCTATCTCCAACCGGAGTTGAAAAATCGCATTGATTTTTCGGTTTGCTTGCCAAACTTGGGAAGGCTGATACAGAATGACACCAAATTGAACCGTCGGTTTTTATAACCGGCGGCTTTTTTATTAGAGATGTAGCCACGGATACACGGATTAGGCATGAAATCTTCATCGTTGCGCCGCTGTGCCGTCGCGAGAGACTTTCACTTTTTCAAACGCGTCGAGTCCGCATTGCAGCCATTCCGCAAATTTATCAGGACTGGGTGTATAGGCTTTTGTCTTAGTCAATGCTTTTTGATCCGGGCTTATGATGGCGTATTGCGGTTGAGTTGTCGCATGAAAATTCTCGATCTGGAAATTGCCCCACTTGTCCCCCACTGTTACAATCGATTCCTGTGTACCAGCGGATGTGGTAAACGTGATCTGGTCCGGCACTGGCAGGTTCCTGCCTTCATCAACGTATAAAGAGACCACCACGTATTTTTTTCGCATAAAGCTGTCTACAAGGGGATCGGTCCACACAGCTTCTTCCATTCGCCGGCAATTGACACAGGCCCACCCGGTAAAGTCGATTAAAATGGGTTTGTTCTCAGCCTGGGCCCTTTTGAGTGCCTCCTTATAATCCCGTAAAGGTTCAAAACCTCGTTTGCAATTCACCGGGTTTTTGTAAACACTATAACATAAGGGTGGCGGGAAACCACTGATGAGATGAAGATTTGCCCATTTAGTATTCGTCACGCCAGGGATTAGATATAGAGTGGCCAGGGTAAACAGGCCGATAAATGCTATTCTTCCTTTGGAGAATTTTCTTACAGGAGAATCATGCGGGAACCTGATCCTGCCTGAGAGGTATAAAACGATCGCGATCCCAATCACACACCATATACCAATGAAGATCTCCCGTTTTACCAGTCCCCATTGTTTTACCAGGTCTGCATTGGACAAAAATTTAATAGCCATCGCTACTTCCAGGAAACCCAGTACCACTTTTACCGAGTTTAACCAGCCTCCTGATTTTGGCATTGCCTGCAACCAATTGGGAAAAACGGCAAAAATTGCAAACGGTAAGGCTAACCCTAATCCAAAACCACCCATACCAAATGAAAGTTCAAGTGGGCCGCCGCTGCCGCTGATTGCACCTACCAGCAACGAGCCAAGAATAGGTCCTGTGCACGAAAAGGAAACGATGGCCAATGTGAATGCCATGAAAAAAATGCCTCCAAGCCCCAGGCCCGATCGTGAATCAGCCCGGTTGGCCAGGCTACCGGGAAGGGTGATCTCGAAAAAGCCGAAGAAGGAGATCGCAAACAAAATGAAAATGGCAAAAAAGAAAAGGTTCAACCATACATTAGTGGAAATGCTATTCAGTATTTGGGGAGAAACATTGAACAAATGAAAAGGAACGCTTAGCAGGACATAGATCAGGAAAATAAAGAAGCCATACATGCTGGCGCTAAAAATCCCTTTCTTCCTGTTCTGTCCCTCCTGTTTGGTGAAGAAAGAAACGGTTAGTGGTATCATGGGGAAAACGCAGGGAGTGATCAATGCAATAAACCCACCGATCAGGCCTAGCAGGAAAATGCCCCATAAACCTTTCCCCTGTACATCGTCATCGCCGCAATCGTTGACCGGGTGCCTGATATCGATGGATGGTATCTTTATGGTTGTTTCGGATTCGATACCACCTTCCAGCTCTACAACAAATGGAAATTCAGTGTTTGGGTAGTAAATATCAGGCTCGCGTCCATAAGTATACAATAACTTACCCGGCAAACGAGCCGGCACACTGTCCTTATCTACAAATTGAATATTGATTGACCAGCTTGCAGCCGAATCATAGCCTTTGACTGCGCCCCAGAGCGTGTTTGAAAAAGTTTTTGGGTTCGTTATTTCCGAAAAGTTCACCCCATGAGTAATGGAAGAATCATTCAGACGAAGTTCAGTTGTTACTTCTATGTCGGCGGATAGCTGGCTGGGGGCATATAACAACCAGCCCGGAACAGGCTGGGTTGAAAATATAAGTTCATAACTGGCATCCCCGGTTTTCTTGCTGGTCACTTTCCAGGGAAAGACTGCAGTGCTGTCGTTCGCAAAAAGATGAAGATGAAAAACAACCACGGCGGTGATCAAAGCAACCGGTCTTGAAAGTTTATTCATCATGAATGCTCTTTAAAAAAGAAACGAGTTCAACAAGGAACCCGTTACCAATATTCAAAAATATTCAATTTGTCTTACAATGCGATACTGAATGTGACAGTTTTCGCAGGTAGGCATTTTTCATCATTGCAGGTCTGGAACCGAACACTGCCACTGACGTTTGTTTTAGCCGTGGCCTTCATCTTTATTACCTGCACAAATTCGACTTTGGACGAATA
>DASSFT010000271.1:0-2413 GCA_035694045.1 Chitinophagaceae bacterium | reverse complement strand
ATGATCCGCGAATGCCTGATGTTCCTGAGAAAAAGGAATGCATTCCTGCTTGTTTCTGATGTAGCACATGAATCTATTCCGTCTGACGATCATCTGCTGGATAAACTAAATGCAGAAGAGATCTTCAGGATGATCACCCAGTTGCCGCTGGGTTATCGTACCGTATTTAACCTGCATGCAGTAGAAGGAATGGGTCATAAAGAAATAGCAGAACTGCTCGGAATTACGGAAGGAACATCCAAATCGCAACTATTTAAAGCAAGACAACTGTTACAAAAAATGTTGATCCAGCAAAATGAAGAATATGCAAACCGAAAGATCAATTAAATCAATATTGACAGGCAAACTGGACGGGCTGGGCTTACCTGCCAGTTCATCATTCAAGAAAGAAAAAGCCTGGGAAAAGCTGCAGTTACGACTGGATAGTAGCAAAAGAACACAAAGGAAGAAAGCAATTATCCTGGGCCTGTCTGTTCCTGTCGCAGCCGCTGCTTTTTATTTTTTGGTTGGGCTGGGTAATAATGAAGCTGTAGAGAAAATTGATCATACAGTGGCGTCTAAACCGGGTATAATTGTTACGACTCCCCAAACCTCAACCCCGTTTTCCAAAACAGCAATCAGTTTGCCTCCTGGAAATAAAACACAGGAAGTAAGAACCATTGCTAAGAAACATACAGAAGAAATAAAAACGAAAGAACTCATCCCAATGACTGTGATAGAACCAGCTCCGGTACAACCGGTCGATTTAGCAGTTACACCCAATCCTCAAGCAAAGATGCCAGTCAGCCAAAGAAAATGGAGAGTAGTACATAACAATGAATTGGAAGGCCCGGTTACTCCCGCCCCCGACGAAAGAAATACAGTGGCTTTTGCGAGCAGACCTCATCTTATTCCTGGTTTCCGGAAACCAGGACTGGACAATTTTGAAGAGATATCAGAAGACACTGTTCGAAAACATAAATCCAAATTATCCATACTGCCCTTTAGCGGCCTTATTTCACAAAAACAATAACATGAAAAAGTATTTAGTAGTCATCATGCTGGCAGCAACCAGCATGAACGGAGATCTTTTTGCACAAAACAACTGGAGTTATCTCGTTGGGAGATCAAAGACTGAACAGGTATTTGACCTTAGTCGGTCGCCTTCCCTTCGTCACCGTTTTGTTATCTGGTTAAAAAACAGTAACAGCGTTAGCGTGCAAGTGGCCAATAAAGAAGAATTCGAAAAACTGTTGAATCTCGATTCCATTATCCGGGTAGTAGCTAAAAACC
The DNA here is from genome assembly GCA_035694045.1 of Chitinophagaceae bacterium. GTDB lineage: Bacteria > Bacteroidota > Bacteroidia > Chitinophagales > Chitinophagaceae > VBAT01. The sequence goes on along the minus strand of DASSFT010000271.1, from coordinate 1,141 downwards.
TGGTCCCGTGCAGAGACTCATTGCAGGATGAAATGATCCAAAAGAAAATTGATTACGTCAATGAAGCCGGGGGTCTTGTAAAGCTTCGCATCCGGCAATATCAGCAAAATGGGACAAGCTATGTTATTCAACCGGATGGGGCTGCCCTGCTTAAGCTTGAGCAGGACACGCTCAATATTTCCAGTTATCAATCAAAGGAAACGTTAAGTCCCGGGACCACAACCTATGTGTATGTGCATTATCGTATCAGCGTATTGATAAACGATATCAACAAACTCGAAAGCCTGGCAGACGGAACCCTGAACAAAATAATGGAAGAATTGAAAGAACAATGGGATGGGTTGGATAGTTGGTCTTCGAAAAAAAACAACACAAGTAATCTCTATGCTTATTTCAATACAGGCGATTCAAATCTTAACCGGCCTCTGAGAAACCAGGCTCCCGCAAAAAAATGGGTGCCCGCGCCGTATGTGCAGGTAGGTCTTCAAAACGTCAACAACATCCTTACCACAAGTATCGGGGCGGGGTTCGTCCTTACAAAAGGGGCCAGGACTGCCCTTCAATACCGTTTCCAACTATTTTGGGAACCTTATTTCTTCTTTGATCGTGAGCCAGACAATAGCTTTGCGATGAGAAGGAACGATTTCATCACCCTTCAGTTTGTTACCCGGCAGACAAACAATTTTCCGAATGGTGCAAAAGTAGAGTTCAACCAAAATCTATCGGTCGGCTACCTGGTTCACCGTGAAGGCAATTATTTTTTCGACCATACATTCAAAGCAGGATTGCCCGGAGCTTCATTTAAATTCCTTATGCTGCATCCTGAGTTTATTTTTCATGATCTATTTAAGGATTTTCAGCCGGGTCTCAAACTGGTGCTTGATCTTGATTGAGGAGTTTTAAGCAGGTGGACGAAGGTCGAACCCTTCATTTTTAATGGCATTGGAAATATTTTTTGCAAAGGCCACCGCCTGCTTACCATCGCCATGAATACAGATAGTATCAGCGTTTATCGGAATTGTTCGCCCGGAAAGAGTAGTTACGGTTTTCTGTTTTATCATTTGCAAAACCTGCCGGGTAGATATTTCCGCTTCTTCTATCAATGCTCCCGGTTGCGATCTTGGGGCAAGGCTGCCATCGT
>DASSFT010000270.1:0-4553 GCA_035694045.1 Chitinophagaceae bacterium | reverse complement strand
ATAACCCGGCTCGCCGCTATATATACTTTTTAACCTTGCCAGGCAGCGCCCTGGATAATTAAAAACTTCCATTGCATTGATCACTGTTCTCTCCTGATGATTCTTAGCAAAAAGAAGTATGCTGTCGGTATGCCTTGTATGAAATTGCAAGAGGCATTGACTGCGATAATAACCGCCCCTGTCGAATACTTTCGATAAAAGATAATCGCTTTTAAGTCCAGGAGTGTGAGTAGCTTTCCGGTAAAGCGCCGCGGTCTTGATCCAACTGTTGGTTTTTACCGGGTCAATCCATGCATCGTAAACACGGTGAAGCTTTTCAGGCTGGCCGTTGATCGCGTACAATCGCATCAATTGATAAGCTATCCTCAATTTCAAAAAAGAAGAATGGCTGGACCGGTACATGGAATCGGCTTCCCGGATCAAAGCATTCGAGATTGGACTGGGAGGACGGTCTTCGTCCCAGGGATCGGGATTAGTTGCCAACTCCTCCAGTTTTTTGCTCAGAATAAAATAGCGATACAGTTCGTTGTTGCCGGGTTTTTTTAATAAAGCCAGGAAACTGTTTTCACGTTCGAACTCCTTTTGATGAACAAAAAAAACCTGGGACTTCGTTTCATGCAGAAGAGCATTGATGTCTTTCTTCGAAGTTTTATGTTTTAGCTCTTCATACCATTCGTCCGTATTCTTATTCTCGAAAGTCTCTACGGCGGCAGTCATATCCATGCGATAGATGTAACCGGAAGAAAAAAAGAACGGAGTGAGATCAGGTTCGTTGGTGAGATCAGGTTGTAAAAGCCAGAAACGGTATTCACCACCCTGGACCCAAAATCCACAGGCCATTGCAAATTTCTTTGGTACCAGCAAAATGAAACTGCTAGTAATAAGAACGATAAATATTTTCAAGAGTCTCATGGTCGTAGTTAATAATTTCCTTGTCTGACAATTCAAAAAAAGCCACAGCAAAACTATCCGCGTTGACTGCCTTTTGCGCAAGCCTGGCGGCCTCCTGCAAAGTTTGCGAGTCAATGGTTTCAGGTTTGATCTCGTCACCGGGACGGAGAAAAAGATCATGAAAAACAGTATCCTGTTTTACTCCATAAAAGCCATTTTTCCTTTTTTCCAGGAATGATAACTCGTTAAGATCTTTTTCGGAAAGGCCGTTCTCTATCTGGTAAAATTGCTGGTCCCGGAAAATGATACACCAGGAGTAGGCAGGAAGCACAATGTCAAGAGGCAGGCTGTATTTTTTGCCGGAGTTAAAATATTTCTTTGCCTGGTCATTATCATAAATAGAATTTACCGACGAATACGCCCGAAGATCACTTAAGTTATATACCATCAGCATGCCCCGGTCCACAGGCGGCACCCCCGTTTTTCCCGGATATTTGTATTGGTGAAGTCGTATTGTTGCAGATATTAAAACATCAGGGGATGCAAGCAGCCATTTTACCTGCTGTAAAAAATAAAAATACCGGCTGCGGGTGCTTTCGGTCCAGTCGCAATCGATCTGTATTTCCGAAGGCTGGAACGATATCCCCCAGGACCTTTGTTTGTAAGATGACAGGAACTTCTGTACCACTCTTTTAGCCAGGAGCGGAACATCGGAAGAATCAATTCGCTGAAAAGTTTTATTGGTAATAAAAACGACCGGGACGATCTGCATTTGCAATGAATCGTAATAGTTGACCTCTTGATTCACTTCACCGGGATAACCTTTTGCCACAGGTACCGGCCCATATACTTCGTTCCAGTCGACATCCATTAGCCGCACATACAGTTTTTTCACCTGGTTTTCTTTCAAAAACTTTCTTTCAGAGCCTGTAATGCCATTGCTTCGCCAGAAGTAATAGCTGCGGGTGACCTGTCGCTTCTTTTCAGCGCAGGAAGAAAATAGTAGTGGGACGAAAAATATCAGGATGAAAAGAGCCCGTCGCTGACCGTTCATATGGGCCTTCACAATTTTGGATGTGAGTTGGTGATATAAATTTAAATAAAAGAAAACTGATCCTGCTATTTGAAAATTGTTAAAGTCTGGAGACTGTCGACTGAATGCTGACGATGCTATGGAAATCTGGCATCTAGCATCCAACATCTAGCATCTAGCATCGGGTCCTCTTCAGCAGCGACTGCAATATCAAGAGGCTGGGGCATTTGTATTCGCCTGCTCGAGTATCTGGTTTAAGATTTTGGTGGACTCCTTTTCTGTAGTCACCAATTCGTGGAGAGTAATTTTGTCTAAAAGACTATCGACAGTAAACTGCACCATTTTCCAAAGCGAACGAGCGGAACAGTCCACCGAGTTGGTACAAAGGTTCAGTGCACCGGCATGTGTACCGCAAAATTCATTGTTGAACATCGTGCCTCCAAGAGCTTTCAACACGTTGCGGATAATAATCTCCCGTGCAGGTTTTGCAAGAATATATCCGCCTTTATTTCCCGGTGTACTATTGATAAAACCTTCCATACGAAGCACGCGGGTCAGTTTAGCCACATAATGAGGCGTGATGCCTTCCGCCTCGCTGAGCTGCGGAATGCTCATCCCCTCTTCATTACGGCAAGCGGCAATGCGGATCAATATTCGGAGACCATATTCTTCCTGTGCGGTTATTTTCATACGATTACTGGGTTAACCGATGGTGACGTTATATTTTTTCTCAATATAATTCTTGATACTGGCTCTTTCTTCTTCTTCGTTCTTACGCGTACAAACTTTATCGTACTCCGTGGTAAGGTCATCTGCTATATCCCAGGCCGACTTACCTTCTACCTGGTAACGCTGAAGAATGTGTACCAGCTTCCCGTTCTTGAATAACGCAATGTTGGGAGAAGAAGGAGTAACACCTGCAAGATATTTCGTGCGAAAATGTTCCACCGCCTCTTTTTCCATTCCGGCGAAAACCGAAACATATTCATCAGGAACCAGCCCATTCAGCATCGACACCAACACGCCGGGACGTGCCTTACCGGCAGCACATCCGCAAACAGAGTTCAATACGGTCAACACAACTTTATCGTCCTGCTTATTCAATGCATTGTCTACATCTGCCGGGGTCAGCAATTCTTTGAAACCAACTGCCGTGAGCTCGTCCCTGAAAGGTTGAACCATTTCAGGGTCATAGGTCGGTGCGTTGTTATTCATCAGGCTTTTTAAGCTTATTTGTGCCATATTTTTATTTTTTTCCCAAACCTATAAGGTTTCAAAAACCTTATAGGTTTGATTTTTTTTTAAAGCATTCCTAGCTCCAACTGCGCCGCTTCGGACATCATGCTCTTATCCCAGGGCGGAGTCCACGTCACGGCCACGTGCACATCATTTACACCATCTATCTGTCGCACCTTCTGATCTACTTCTACCGGTATGGTCTGTGCAGCCGGACAAGCTGGTGATGTCAACGTCATTACGATCTGCACGTTATTGATCGGCAGAATATTTATTTCATAGATCAATCCCAGTTCGTAAATATTTACCGGTATTTCCGGGTCGAAGATCGTGTGCAGGCACGCGATCACTTTTTCTTTCAATATTTTTTCATCCATTTCCATCAGGCGGATGTTGAGCTTTTTATTTTGTACGCCAATGCGTAATTCTTCATCTGTTTCACCATAGCCAGTAAGCCATTTGAACGGGTTTGAGCTAGGTGAGTTGTCATGCCGATCTGCTGTATAAATTCCAGTTTCGCGTTAATTATCTCATCGGGTGTATGACCCGACAATACTCTTATCAACAGGCTGATCAACCCTTTTACTATCACTGCGTCGCTTTCCGCTTTGTAAAAGATCTTGCCATTCTTATGATCTGCTATCAGCCAAACGGTAGATTGACATCCCCTCACCCTGTTTTCATCTTTTTTATACTGATCTTCCAGGGGAGACAATCTTTTTCCTAAATCGATGATATATTCATACTTATCATCCCATGAATCGAATAAAGAAAATTCTTCTACTATCTCCTTTTCTATTTCCTGTATCGTTTTGTTTTCACTCAATCTTTAGGATAATGTTTTTATTGCCTTTTTTAAACCTGTTATCAGTTCATCAATCTCCTCCTTGGTGTTATACATTGCAAACGAAGCCCGAACCGTTCCCGGAATATCAAAACGGATCATGCAGGGTTGTGCACAATGATGACCGGTTCTTACGGCAATGCCCCGGTTATCCAATAATATTCCCAGGTCCTGCGGGTGAACTTTATCCACTATAAATGAAATAAGACTTGTTTTTTCTTTTGCCTGGCCGATGATCCTCAGACCGGGGACCTGTTCTAATTGCATTGTCGCATGAGCCAATAACTCATCTTCATGGTTCCTTATCTTCTCTTTGCCGATCTCGCTAACATAATCCAGAGCCGCCTTAAAAGCAATAGTATCCGCAATATTGGGGGTGCCTGCTTCATATTTATAAGGCAGGTCGTTGAAGATCGTGCCCTGGAATGTTACTTCCTTGATCATCTCGCCGCCACCCTGGAAGACGGGCATTGTTTCCAGCAAACTCTTTTTACCATATAAAACGCCTACGCCGGTCGGTCCATACAGTTTATGGGAAGAAAAAGCAAA
>DASSFT010000269.1:0-3837 GCA_035694045.1 Chitinophagaceae bacterium | reverse complement strand
TGAGTGCATCAATGGCATTCATATCTATCGCCACCCATTGCCATTGGAAGCGAAAGGAGCAGTGGGCTATTTGAGGGAATACTGCGCCGCACTGTTCTGGGAGTTTGTGCTGGCCTGGAAGATCTTTTTCCAAAAACGTTTTCACGTGATCCAGGGATGCAACCCTCCCGACCTGATTTTCTTTGTGGCCTGGTTCTTTAAGATCTTCGGTGTAAAATATGTTTTCGACCATCACGATATCAATCCTGAATTGTTTATTGCTAAATACAATAAAAAAGGCCTCTTTTATCGCTTCCTGCTTTGGGCGGAGCGACTGACTTTCAAGACGGCCAACTACAGCATTGCAACCAATGAAAGTTATCGCGAGATCGCCATCAGTCGTGGTAAAATGAATCCCGAAAAAGTAACGGTAGTAAGAAGTGGCCCGAAACTCGACAGGCTGCAGCTTACTCCCGGCAATGAAAAATATAAGAAGGGAAGGAAATACCTCGTGGGTTATGTAGGGGTGATCGGCGAGCAGGAAGGACTTGACCTGTTACTAGAATCCGCCAGGCATATCACGCAAAAAAGACAGGATGTTCAATTTGCCATTGTAGGCGGAGGAACTGACCTGGAGAATATTAAAAAAATGACATCCGATATGGGTTTAAATGACTACGTAGATTTTTACGGCCGCGTAGACGATGCAACTCTTGTCGATGTATTGAATACAGCTGACGTATGTGTAAACCCCGATAAGCCTACTGTGATGAATAATCTCTCCACCATGAACAAGATCATGGAGTATATGGCGCTGAAGAAGGCGATCGTTCAATACGACCTGAAGGAAGGAAGGGTATCGGCCCAGAAAGCTTCACTTTACGCTTCAAATGGTGACACGACTGATTTTGCCAATAAAATCAGCTGGTTGCTGGATAATGAAGCAACAAGAAGGGAAATGGGTGAATACGGTTACCTGCGCATCCTTCATGAACTGTCATGGGATTATGAAAAAAACAAATTGATCGATTTTTATAAAAAAGTACTCAGGACCAAACCGGTTCCCGAGCCCGAAAGAAAGCTTACAGCTTCCCCGACTTACTTATCGTGAGTTTATTGTGTTCATCCAATACCAATGACCGGCATAATTACCTGCCTGACGGTAGGCAGGTCCGACGATTCTTTGATCCATCCATTTTTTTAAAGAGAACATTATGAACCAGCGTCTTACAATTTTACTACGAATCAGCTTTGCATTCCTTGACCTCATGGTGCTGAATGTCGCCTTTATCATATGCCAGTATATGTTTGAGGGATACATTGCCGCAGATGACAAGGTGCAATACACTTACTTCTGGTTTTTATCCAATTTCGCCTGGGTGATCGCCAGTTGGAGCACGAATATTTATAACGATAAAGACATTTACCTGTTTGAACGGTTTTCGCGCTCAACCATGCAGGCATTTCTCTATTTCTTCGGGATAATCATGCTGTACCTGGCTTTCAACAAGGAAGCCGATCTTTCCCGGTTGTTCGTGATAAGCGTACTGACATCGTTTGCAGTGAGCTTGCTTATAAACAGGTTTCTGCACCTGGCTATTCATCATTTCTTCCAGAATAAGGATCATATCACCCGCAAGATCATGATCATCGGGTACAATGAACGGGCTAAAAAACTCGCTACGTATCTTGAGCAAGAACCCGTTAAAACCGAGATCGTCGGTTTTTGCGAGGAGGAAAAGAATATTTATGAACTCTCGAACTACCCTATTATCAGCGGGCTTGACAATGTAATTGAAACCTCGAAACAATATAAAGTAACCGAGATATTTTCGACGATATCGCCAGAGCAACAAACAGGGATCTATTCAATGATCAACCAGGCTGACCAGGCCTGTATCCGTTTCCGCATCATCCCGGACCTTAGCCAGTTCATACGGAAACCTGTGCATATCGATTACCTGAACGATATGCCGGTGTTGTCATTGCGAAAAGAACCCCTGGACGATGTCGGTAACAGGATCAAGAAACGGCTCTATGATATTATAGTCAGTTCTCTTGTCATTGCCCTGGTTCTTTCATGGCTCATACCGATCATTTCGCTGCTTATCTGGCTTGAATCGAGAGGGCCCATCTTCTTTATCCAGCAAAGAAGCGGTAAGAATGGCAAAACGTTTAATTGTATCAAGTTCCGCAGCATGAAGGTGAATAAAGAAGCGCATGAAAAACAGGCGGTGAAAAATGATTGCCGTATAACCAGGATGGGAAAGTTTATGCGCAAAACAAACATCGACGAACTACCTCAATTCTTTAATGTTTTAATGAGTGATATGAGTATTGTCGGGCCCCGGCCGCATATGCTCAAGCATACCGATGATTATTCAAAACTTATTCGCCAGTACATGATCCGCCATTTCCTCAAACCCGGGATAACGGGTTGGGCACAGATCAACGGCTGCCGCGGCGAAACCAGGACTGTCAAAGACATGAACGACCGCGTGCAATATGATCTTTGGTACCTCGAGAACTGGAGCCTCTGGCTTGACACAAGGGTCATTGCAATGACTGCTTTTAACATGGCCAAAGGGGAAAAGAACGCCTTCTGATTCGTCTCTTCTAACAACTGGAATACACAAGCACAACTGGTATCCTGCACCTACAAAGGTGTGGTTTACCAGTTTTTTTTACTATCTACCCTAAGTATTTTTTCTCTTTATTGTTAACTTGCGGCTGCAATTGCAAAAATATCCTGCTACGCTATTGAGTTATTCTCATTGCTTTATAACTTAGCTGTAGATTTAAGCCATATCCTGATGCAGAAGCTGCCCTTGTTGGCCATATTATCCTTTATCCACTTCGCCATTTCCGCGCAGACCAGCGTTCAACTCGCTACACCCAGGCTTTACCAACCTAAAGAAAATTCCGTCTATTTTAAACTCGGGGAACGGGTCATCCAGATAAAGCTCATCCAATATGGTAGTTCAAGGGACAAAGTCTATATCAACTTGCACGACGATGAAATAACCGCGGTAAATGGCGCCAAAAAACTCCTTGAAAGAAAAGGCGGCTTCCTTATCAAGATAGAAAACTATAAAACCCGCAACATCCGTTTCAAATTGGATGGTAAATATTATACCATCGACCCAAACAGGATGTTCTCCCGCGCCGGCATCGCCCGCAGCCTCATCATTTTTGGCACTACAAGCCCAAAGGCAATAGATGAAATTGAAAAATTCGCCACCCACGTTTTACAACTCATACCACCCAACCCCGCATGGATCATCGCCCTGCACAACAACACTAACGGCAAATACTCGGTCAACAGTTATCTTCCTGGGGGAGAAAAAGAAAAAGATGCAAAAGGACTGCATGTCAACCAGGACCTGGATGCTGATGATTTCTTTTTTACTACCGACAGTGTTTTGTTTTACCGGCTGGCTAATGAGCGGTACAATACCATACTCCAGGATAATATCAATGCTAAAAAAGACGGGTCACTCAGCATTTATTGCGGCGAAAAAAATATCCGGTATATAAACTGCGAAACAGAACATGGCCGTCAACCGGAATATGATCAGATGATCGTCGTAGCTGACAGGCAACTGGAAAGCAAGGGTCCCGATATCGGTTTTGTCAGGAACCCGGATAAGATTGCTTACAGTTATCGCGTGGCTACAAAAGGGAAGCAATTCCTGCCAAAAAACAATTCCGACATTTTATTCGGTGAAAGAAAGGTCGGCCTGGTACGTACGGTTCAGGCTGACTCAGCGTTTATCGTTTCAGGCAAACTCGAATTGAATAAAGATTTCCCTCTCACCTCCGATATGGATTTTTTCCTGTTTGTATCCGCCAGTCAAC
>DASSFT010000268.1:0-7090 GCA_035694045.1 Chitinophagaceae bacterium | reverse complement strand
AGGTTTGATATGTGTACTTTATAAATAGTAAAGACCGCTCAATACAGAACGGTCTTTACTATCAAGACGAGCGACAATTAATTTATAGTTACCGTCTGCGCATATTCATTCAATGTAATGGTATAAGTACCGGCAGTTGCGGGTGTCTTAAAATCAGGCCCGCCATCCCATTTAATTTTCCTTGGTGTGCCGGTAGCTGCATTTTGACCGCTGTTGTCTTCATAGTCGAAAGCACCCCAGGCATTTCCTGCCAGGAATTTGATGCTCTTGTTTGCTTTCAACGCGATCGTAATCGTCCATACACCATTCCCATTGTAGGTCATTTGAGGTGAGGTAGGAGGATCCCAATCATTTACTCCAGCCTGGTTGATGCCATCACCGACAAGTCTCATCTCAGTTGCCGGGTTAAACTCATATTTAATGTTATTGACATCACGTCCGTCCCAGATAGCCCTGTATCTGCCTGCTGTTGCAACGTCCGGGAAGTTTGGTCCATTTATAGCCATTGCGCTACCAGGACCGCCAGCTGATCCATAGCTTCTTGTTTCGCCGACGGAGTTTGAACCATCGTTCCATTGGTCATTATCGATAAGCTTCCAGCCACCGGTTGTAAAATTGGTGATACCGACAAACACGTTGGTAGAAGGTGCACCCATTTCATATGCCGGGAAAACATTGGGAGGTGTCCAGTCAGCGCCTGTGGCTCCACCTACAAATCCCATTCTTCCGGCCTTTATGTCATATTTTAATGTAGTGCGGTTAATAGAGATTCTGTAAACACCGGCCGTGGCAACTGAAAAATTAGCTCCATTTATTGCAAGATTACCGCCTGTGCCTCCATAGTTCACATCCCATGAACGACCCTGGGTAACCTTGAACTGTGCGCCTGCAGGCAAATAAATATAGATGTAGTACAAATCATTGAATACAGAAGCTCTTAGGTCGCGTACTAATTCCGGTGCTGTCGGGGGATCCCAATCAGTACCATTACCGGTAGCTGCCTGGTAACTGCCGGGCAGATAGAACCGGAGAATAGGAAGATAACTTTGAATAGTCACCATTACTACGTTGGAATAAGAAACTGCGCCGTAGACTGTGACTGCTTTTACCCTGTACTCCACTTTTCCGCTGTTGCCGCCGGGGATACCTGAACTCAGAGCTGTCTGATTCATTTCTCCCTGTGTCAGCGTACGTGTGTAAACATTGGTACCGATAGCTATTTCCTGGGGTGCAACAAAGTTTTTACCGGCTGAATCATATTGCAGGGAATAATTGACATTGCCGGTGAATCCTGTGAACGATTTCGACCATGAAAAAGTATTGGAAGCCTGTGCGGCCGTAGCCAGGGCAAGTGTTACTGAAGTCTGGGTGCTGGTCAATGAAGAAGGGTCGTTAAAAGGCGTAACAGTTATTTTAACAGTATTAGAATAATACTTCTCATTGTTGTTGGTGTAAGAAGAAGCCACCCGGACATCCATCGAGTAGGGCGTTCCCAATGCAAAGCCATAGTTCAGCACTATATTATTCAATTCACGACCGGTAAGACCTGTAGCTAAAGCTCCGTACACGGTTTTTGTCTGCTTCTTCGAAAAGTTTCTTCCCGTAGAATCTATTTCAAGGATGAACTTATAGGTGCTTGTATCGGTCGCGTATTTGGGGCTTGTCCACGAAAAGCTGACGACGGTGTTTGAACTGTCGGAAACCGTAGGGGCGATTGTCGTTTTTGATGGAGTAAGCGTGACAGCTTCTCCATTGTTATAATTAGGCAAATCGGCCACTTTATGGCAGGAGGAAATCAACAAAATGATTCCCGTTACCAGAAGTAATTTATTTATAAATTGTTTCATCTTTTGCAGTTTTGGTTATTGAAGGGTGAGTTTATACTTGCCGGTTTGAAAGTTAACCTCGATCTTATACCTGCCAATACCGGGTGATGCAAACTGGGGATCAGCGTCTTTCTTTTCAAAATCACCTGACAAAGCAGTGTTCGCTACCAGCGCATGGTATTGCGTGGACCAAACGCCCTGAGTTTGTATCAATTTATAACCACCCGTATGATCAAAATCTGCTGTCAGCTCATAATGCAACTTATCGATCTTGGTGAATTTTAAGGATACGTCAAACGGCGCAGGAACGGGGTTTGACCAGTCGGGGGACGGGAAGCAATCACCAGTTACCCACAGGCTGCCATTGTCGTAATTAGGTCCTGTACCGGGAGGCTCTACTGCATAATCCAGGTACGGAGTGATTTTGATCTTGATCACATTGGAATAAACGGGAACTGTAGTACCAACCAGCGCGGCTCTGACCCTTATTTCCATATTATATTGACGGCCGGCCGTTAATTCCATTTTTGATAAGAAACTGTTCAGATCTTTTACAGTCAATGTCACGCTTAAATCATTGCCGATAGAACGTTCCTGTTTACCAGGGCTCGTAAAATTCTTGCCGGCAGTGTCAAATTGCAATGTATAGGTAACATCCTGTGAGCTCGGCCCTGTATTAAACCTGTAATCAGGGTTGGTCCAGCTAAACACTTCTGCTATGGCATCTTTATTATTTATATTCAAAACCATATCGGCAGTAGATGAAGCTGTGAGAACGGGGTTTTTACCACCCTGAAAAACCACCTGGTGCTCATCCTTTTTGCAGGCGAACAAAACCACAGTGAGGATGAAAAAGAATGATGAAACTCTTAATATATTTTTCATACGCAATCGTTTTAAAATTAGTAGCCTAGGTTTTGAGTTAGATTGGGGTTTGCATTGATATCCCTCGAAGGAATCGGGTATAATGTACGATATGATGCCACCCCCGTACCGGAAGCTACACCCCCTTTCCAGGGCCATAGGTAAGAACCTTCAACAAACTTGTTATACCGGATGAGATCGGTGCGGCGGAAACCTTCCCAATACAATTCCCTGGCTCTTTCATCCAGGATAAAATCAAGAGTAAGTTCCGAAGAGCTGATATTACCGGAGGTATTTGTATAAGCCCTGGTACGGAGAAGATTGACATAATCTAAAGCCGCAGTCGCACTTCCTCCTGTACCGCCCCTGAGTACCGCCTCTGCATAGATGAGGTACATTTCTCCAAGACGGAACAAAGGCACGTCAATATCTGAAAAATCCTGGCTCTGACCATTTGAGCCATCCCTCTTTACATTTTTATATTTAGTTACAGCTAACCCGTCAGTAAAAATGGTAACGTTACTTATTTCAAGATTCTGACCCGAAGTATAAAACTGTGCCCGTTTGTCTGCAGTGCCGGTCACATCCGGAAATATGCCAGGTAAATTCTTGGTAACACGGGTACCGCTCCATCCGCCGCTTATTCCAAAAGAAGAAGCAGGCATAGATCCGCCTACCGGGGCATGTGTAAGAAATGTGGTGCCGCCATAGCTCGTTGTTTTCAAGCCATCGTAATTAATAGTGAAAATAAATTCACCGGTTGGTCCCCAATTCTTGTCATTGTCGGCAAGCATTAGCCAGCGATAATTGCTGGTCAATGTAAAACCTGCGTCAATTACCTTTTTGGAATAAGTAATTGCGTCCGTGTACTTATCTGTACCTGTATACACTTTGGCGTTCAGGTAAAGACGGGCGAGTAAAGCCCAAACAGCAGCCCTGTCAGCGCGGCCATATTCATTGGCATGTGCAGCAGGCATTGCGGGCTCGATAGCCTTCAACTCCGTTTCAATATAACTAAATATCTCTGCGCGGGTACCTCTTGGTGGAGGCGGGCCGCCGATCACTGTATTTTCAGTAACGAACGGGGGATTACCATACAGGTCAATCAGTACCCAGTACTGGAATGCCCTGAGATAACGGGCTTCCCGGGCATATTGTTTTATATTATCCGCATCAGCACCGGAGATGCCTCTTTGGCCCAGCTTGGCATCGGAGCATTCGCGGATAAAGTCATTACACAATGTAATTTGATAAAGAATGCGATAATAAAGACCTGTGAGGAAGCTATTGTTGGATGTCCAGTTCATGTTGTGAAAGTCCTGGATACCGACGTCACCCCAGGATATGACTGCTTCATCCGTACTCAATTCCTGTGCTTTCCAGAACAGGCGGAAGAAATCAGAAAAACCTTCATCGATGCCCTGCACATCTCCATTTCCGGCCGGCCCCTGGTTGCCGGTTAGTGCAAAAGCGCCGTACACTTTACCCAATACCTGCTTGTAGCCGACAGGGGTTGCATACACGTTATCAGACGTTGTATCATTCGTGGGTTTCAGGTCCAGCTTCTTGGTGCAGGATTGAATGAGTGCTGCCAGCACGAAGAAGAGACTGGTTGTTAAGATAATTTTTTTCATACGCTGTATTTTGAGCAATTCGTTTTTAGAAATCAAGGTTTACGTTAAGGGCAAAAATTCTCGGCCTGGGATAAAAATTATTATCGATGCCGCCAAACACTTCGGGATCGAGTCCTTTGTATTTAGTAACGATAAATACGTTCTGTACGTTTGCCCCGATCCTTAAATTAGTGCTCTTTCCTGCGAAAGCCCCGAAATTATAGCCTACATTAATGTAATCCATTCTTACAAACGAGGCATTTTCTACATAGTAATCAGACAAGAGGTACTTGTCTCCGTTGCCGGTAAAGTTTGTTTCCAGCAAATTGCGTGAACCATTGGCCAGGAATCCCAGCGGGTCGATGATATTCCTTTGCACTCCTGTATTTGAAAAACGGTTATTATACATGTAGTTGCCAAAACTTCCCCTGAGAGAGAAACCGGCTGTCCATTTTCTCCAGCTTACGTTTGAATTAACGCCCATGAACACATCAGGATCCGGCGCTTTGTAACGATAGAGATCGTCAACATTGATCTGGCCGTCACGATTGCGGTCTTCAAACAGGTTCTCAATCGGTTTTCCTGACTCATCATATACCTGCTGATATACATAGAAGGAACTCTTCGGAAAACCTATCGAGTGGATCTGGATCGTACTTCCAACACCACCGGCAATACCACCTACCAGGTTCCCGGGGAATTTCGGATCATTGACAAAAGTGAGTTTTGTAATCTCATTTTTATTATAAGTGATGTTGAAACCGAAATCCCAAACGAGATCTTTGTTTCTTACAGGTTGAGTATTGAGGGTAAATTCAACTCCACGATTCTCCATGTTACCAATGTTGGCAAGGATCTTATTGGAGAAATTGGTACCTGCAGGCTGGTCAATCACGCTTAACAGGTCGGTTGTTTTCTTCACATAGAAATCCACTGATCCAGTGATGCGACCGTTGAGGAACCCATAGTCAAGCCCGATATTGGTGGTAGCTGTTTGTTCCCATTTCAGGTTGGGATTGTAACCTTCGGGTCTGAACAGGGTATAGAAGGTTTGGCCAAACTGGTATTGGGCCTGTGCATTAGCCTGCGTATACCTTGGAATATAGCCATAGTTGGCAATGCCATCCTGCTGACCGGTAACACCATAACCCAGGCGAAGTTTGAGGTCGCTAAGTACGTTCACTGTCTTCAGGAAATTTTCTTCCTTCATTCTCCAGGCAAAGGCTCCGGAAGGAAACCATCCCCACCTGTGTTCTTCTGAAAAACGGGATGAGCCATCCCTACGAATTGTACCGGTAAGAAGGTATTTGCCTTTTAATGTATAATTCAACCTGCCGAAGAAAGAAATAAGCCGGTTCTGTTGTTTGTCAAAACGGAAAGTGGGTGAGCTGATCAGGTAGCCGTCTGTGGCATAATCAGAATAGGGATTCCATTTGGCGCCGCTTGCATCTGTCAACACACCATTGGGGTTTAATTCACCAAAGTAGTTAGTAGTTGAGAAATCCTGGTAAGAATAACCCGCAATTGCATCTACTTTACTGCTGATAGATTTAATATCTTTTGTATAGTTCAGATAAGCTTCCAGCAGTGTATTTGATTTTTTCTGAAGATACCTGTTGTTTACACCACCATGTTTGGTGTCAGGTGAACGTTTATAAGAAGAGGCTGCACTGTCTGGTACAAACACCGTTCCCTGTCCTTTTGAAACGTCGTATCCCAAATTAAGATTAACATGCAGGTCAGGGAAGAAATGAAGTTTATAATCAAACTGAATATTGCCGATGCTTCTTTGTGATTTGCTCTTATCTGTACGCTGCTCGAGTAAACCTACCGGGTTTAAAGGAGCGAGCTTACGCAATCCTGTGGTCGAGGAAGGGTCCAGCCATTCAAAGTATCCGCCAAAACGGTTGCTTTTACTCATTACCGATTGGGTAGGATCAAAGCGGACGGCAGTACCAATGGCCCCTTCATCAGCGAACCTTGACTTTGTAAGTGACCCTTTCAGGTTTAGATCAATTTTCAGGTGATCGTCGAATAATTTTGGATTAAGAGTTATTGAGCCAGATGTTCTCTGAAGGTTTCCGGTTGTAAGAATACCATCCTGGTTTAAATAACCGATGGAAACCCGGTAAGGAAGGTTCTTATAAGAACCGGACATGCTCAGGTTGTTATCGGTAGTGCTGGCATTGCCATAGATCTCGTCCTGCCAGTTGGTATTTGCATTTCCCATAATGGCTATCTGGGCCGGCGTACCGTGTGAGTTTACATAAGTCCTGAATTCAGCAGGTGTAAGTACATCCGCTTCTTTGGGAAGAGTAGATAATGAATAGAGCGTACTGAAATTAAATCTCATCTTTCCGCTCCTGCCTTTTTTTGTGGTGATGATAATAACACCATTGGACGCTCTTGAACCATAAATTGCAGTAGCCGAAGCGTCCTTGAGAATATTGAATGACTCAATATCATTCGGGTTGATCATCGCCAATGCGTTGGCAGTACCGGCAATGCCGCCGTTATCAACAGGTACTCCATCGATAACGATCAATGGGCTATTGCTCGCGTTTAAAGACGCACCGCCGCGAATGCGGATAGTGCTGCCCGATCCCGGTGCACCACCATTGGAGGTGATCTGCACGCCGGCTACTTTACCAGCAATTAATTGTTCGGGAGTTGTGATGGCTCCTTTATTAAAATCTTTGGAGGTAACAGCCGTTACGGATCCTGTAAGATCCTTTTTCATACGCGTTCCATAACCGATCACCACAACTTCATTTAAAGATGAAGCAT
>DASSFT010000267.1:0-3625 GCA_035694045.1 Chitinophagaceae bacterium | reverse complement strand
TTCACCCGTCAACTTCCCCATCTGCGCCAATGCAGGAACACTCATGTAGAGGTCATCCAGCCATAGAGTGTTTTTTTGAGGGCGGTTTCTTGCCAGGGTACCGTCCTGGAATCGCTGTTGACCGTTGGATATAAAATTAATATAGGTATCGATCATCGGGCGAAGGGCCATGGACCCGCCCGCGCGCAGCATTTTGATCGTTGCTCCGCACATGGCTCCGCAATCATCGAGTGCTTTGGGTTCGATCGCCTGTCGTAATGGGTTTGAGTTCTTCGGTGTTTCCCTATAAAGTGAGCGGAAAGCAGGAATCGCATGAGCTATCAGCTCGAGCCGTTTTTTCGCATACTCAAAATATTTTTTATCTCCTGTAGCATTACTGACTGCCAGCATAACTCCATAAGTAACTCCCCATTCGTAACTCGTAAGTCGGAAATCAGCCGGTTTTAATACAGTATTGGTATCAACCTCGGTAATTTTTGTTACGTCAGTGCGTGAAACCCGGTTAAAAAATACCGGTGGCGTTACGGAATCGAGGTAATGAAAGACACGGTCCAGTACTTTTTGAACAGAGCCTTCATCAGGAATTTGATAAGGTATAGGATAAGCAGGTGGCAGGGCATGCAGGGGAGCCGTCACATCATTTCCTTTCTGCTGTGCGTTTGTTGACGCAGCCAATAAAATAATGGCGAGAAAGCAGGTAGTTTTTTTCATTGTAGCAAGTTATTTTTTAAAAAGATCATTCCAACATTTTTTAAATGAAAAAGACCCCGTGAACGGAGCCCTTTTCTGCTTTGAACGATTGCTTGCGGAAAAAAGTTTAATATTCAAATCAATAACCAGGGTTTTGGTAAGCAGCTTTTGCCGAGGCATCGAGCAACTTGCCTTGCTGGTCGGTTAATTGTACGAGATAAGCAGCCGGCCATGGTCTGAACGTGTAGGCTTTTTTCATCTGGCCTTTTCCATTACCATTTTGCCCGGTCCCATTTACTGTGTTGAAAGCTACGGGCCACAACCCGGTTTTGTCGGAAGCCATCTGGTTTAGATATTCTACGCGATCATAAAGGATACCTGCATTGTGCTGGTCTTCCCAGGCGAGACCCTCAGATAAAAACTCCCGCACTTTTTCATCATAAATAAAATGAATAAACATATCTGCCTTGGTTGTAACCGTGGGAATATACTTTTCGGCCAGGGCCTGTGGAGTACCCGGTGTAAAGTTGGCTTCGGTCACCGCGATCTTGGTATAGGCATCTCCATTGGCTGGGTAGGAGGGAGCAACTTTTTCGGAAGCTGCCAACTGTGATGCCTGGGGTTCCCATTGTACCAATACATCGGGCCGACTTTCTCCAGATTTGTAAGCGGCCCGCTGGCGCAACACATTAATATCGAGAACGGCTTGTGAATATTGTCCTTTGCGGCCATATGCTTCGGCGCGGATAAGGAAAGTCTCAGCCAGTCGCATCAGGATAGCATCACGTGTTCCACTTTCGCTGTTGAAATTTGCTTCATCGGCGCTGCCTCCGCGAAGAGGGTCTACATATTTTTTGGAAGAAAGATAAGGCGCAGTCATACCTGTTGCCAGTCCCATATTCGCTCCATTGTGCCAAAGCCGGTAATAATACCTGTCGGTAGAGGCTGAACGGACCCAGCGCGCCATGAACTGGAAGGGCATGCTCATAACCATCGTAGAATCGAGTGCTTCTTCCTTTTGGTTTTCTATAAAGATAAGCGCACGTTTACCTGACAATATTCTTTTGTTATTTGGAGCTGCCGGAATTGGAATAGGTATAGCTGGTTCATTGGCAGGTTTATTTGCATTCCACCAGGTAGCCGCAGGCACATTCCATACAAATGAAGTACTGGTACCTATTGGCATATTACCAATATACTCGTATGAAAAGGTTTTGTAGTAGCGCGAATCGTAAACTTTATCGCGGAAATTATCATAAGCAAAATCGGTGGGTTTGAAAGTACCGAAGGGACGGCCATAGGCCTGTACACGGGTAACACCTGTCTGGTTGGTATAGTCACCGATATGGTAGTTGCAGGAACGGTTGCCGCCAAATCTTCCATCCAGCGTTATATTGAGATCAAACTGCGCCGCCCAAATTATTTCGGGATTCTGTGTGCCCGTTTCAGATACGGCCGGGTTGAATAATGTCCAATAATCAGGGGCCAGCGCACCGGCACCGCCTTTACCATTGATCACCTCGGTGGCGATCAGGATACAGGAATCAAGATCACTAGCCACGTTTCCTTTATACAACATTTTCAAATGCGGTTCAGTGCTGTTTTGAAAACCTGCTGCCTGGGCCCGGTTGAGATAAAGCTTGGCCAGCAAATGCCCGGCCGTCCATTTTGTCAAGCGACCGCGTTCGGTAGTAGTGGTCGGAAGGTTTTCATATGCATATTTCGTATCTGAGATGATCTGTCTGAATACTTCCTCGAGCTTGGCCTTGGGAAAATAATAGATCCCGTTGTCCTCGTACCTGGGAGTAAGTAATAGTGGCACATCACCCAACTGGTTTGATATAAGATAATAAGCCCATGCACGAAGGAAAGTTATTTCACCTCGTTTCTGTTTGCGATAGGCTTCATCGGTTCCAAACTTGCCGGGTTTAAGATTATCGATCACATCAAGCGCTATATTGCAATTATTGATGTGAGGATAGCATCCCATCGGTGCGTAGTTGGAATTGGGTGCCCCGATAAAATTGACCATATTGTTCGCCGCAATGGCGCTTACATCGGTACCATAGTTAGCCGAAGTCATCTGTGCATTGGCTATAGCAGTAGTCATGTACGCATCAGTTTCCGGTTCGATCAGCCTGGCTCCATTTACTTCCCATTCATGTTTTACCCGGGCAACTACATAAAGCCCATTGATCAATGCATTCAGACCATTTTCATCTTTGTAATAGTCCTGTGTAAGCGTAGCGACCTGTTTTTCCGTAAGAAATTTCTTACAGGAAATAAAAGGTGAAATAAATAAAAATAACAGGGCCGGGACCAGTATATATTTAATCGTATGTCTCATATAAATATGTTTAGTGGGTTTATATTAAAAGCCGGCCCTGATACCAAATACAAAACTTCTCGGAAGAATAGTATTGTTGTTGGTTCCGCCAAGCGGGTTCGTGTTGGTTGATGCAATGCTCCAGTTGGTGTCATCATCAGGATTAATTCCCCATTTTACGACACCGGGTCCAAACATCAGCGGGTTAATCACCTGTAAATTAAATACGAGTTCCTTCATCGCGAATCTTTGTAATAAACTCTTCTGAACGTTATAAGAAATAGAAATGTTCCTTATCACCCCGAATGATCCATTATTGTATTGCATGGCAGCGGAGGTATTGGTCAGGCCTGAAGCAAAATTAGGCATGGGCCAGCGACCATTGGGGTTATCGAATGTCCAAATATCGTTCTCGACCCGGCCATTAGGACTGGCACCTCCATAGTTCGGGTAGCCACCAAAATACATCTGTCCCCAACGTAAATAGATAAATGAATTCAATGACCAGTTTTTATAAGTAAAAGTGTTTGTTATCCCGCCGGTCCAACTCGGACGGGGCGTGCCAAGTATCGTCATATCAGCTGCATCAATTTTATGATCCCCGTTTAA
>DASSFT010000266.1:0-9781 GCA_035694045.1 Chitinophagaceae bacterium | reverse complement strand
ATGATTGGCCAGCCCGAGATAATTGTTCAGGCTCCATACGATCATTTCCTTTCCCTGGAATTTCATTTTACCGTTGATTTCACCTTCCAGTTTGGGAAAAGTAAAATAGCCATGGGCCCGTTCGCGATGTTGCCCTATCGGACCATAATTCTTTAGTAGACGCTCAAAAATATCCGCCATTTTTTCTGGGTTTTAGTGCCATGATCACAGAAAATACCCGCACTGGTCCAGTGAATAAGGTTAACAGTATTGATCTGTAAATCAAAGGGTGTGAAAATGTGGCAAAGGTAAGGGATTGAGGCCTTACAGGCAATCTCTTTGACCCTAAGGTGGAAAGAATGATGATATTTTTGACAGGCAAGTTGAAGCCAGCTATTCACCTTCTTTCTCTTTCTTCCCAAATAGCTTGCGCAAAAATCCTTTCTTTTTCTTGGGCTCATCAGCTGGTGCACCGATAGGTTTTTCTTCCCTTTTGATCATTGATTTATCCGTACTGTCTTTCTTGGGAAGCCGGTTATCCTCATCCTTGGGCAAAGGTTTTGATTCGGGTCCTATATAGTCACGACTGATATTATAATCCTGTTCGTTGCCTACGCCCTGGTCTTCAGCACCGGCAGGCGGTATGCTGTCAATCAACGGCAATATATCAGCGCTATTGATCTCATTTGCCAGCTCGGAAGGTTTCGCAAACTTCGCATCCTTGGTTATGCCCAATGTCTTGTCGGCATATACCTTTTTAAAAAACTCTTCCCAGATCGGTCTTGCTACCGAGCCACCGAAATAGGCGTTGCTTTCAAGTGTAATAAAGCGATCGTCACAACCGACCCAGGTACCTGCGAGCAATTGCGGCGTATAACCCATGAACCAGAAATCAGCGTTGGAATTAGTGGTTCCTGTTTTACCCCCCATTTCAGCAGCACCCAGCCTGTACATCAGCCCGGCTGCCGTACCTTTTGTTACCGGTCCTTCCATCATCTTTGCCATTTTATAGGCTGTGACTTCACTCACCACTTCTTTACGGTTACTGCTATAGTCAAAACGTTTGATCACATTTCCATTCCTGTCTTCTATACGGCTGATAAAATAGGGCTTGGTAGAAAATCCGTGCCCGGCGAAAATGCTGTAGCCCCACATCATTTCAAATAAGGAAAGATCGCAGGAGCCCAGGGCGATAGAAGGGTAGGGGTCCACTTTAGTAGGGATATTAAGACGGCCCAAAAACTTGACAAACTCTTCAGGGGTCACCTGTTTCATGATAAATGCGGTGGCACAGTTTTTTGACCAGGTCAGGGCTGAAGCCATAGTCATTGTTTTACCGCTGCAGCTCTTGGAGGTAGCAGGCACAAGCTGATTTTTTCCGAATGACTGTTGCACGTCCAACACTTCGGTTTCGGCAGAAAAACCCCGTTCCTCCATGGCCTCTGTATACAACAATGGCTTTATGCTGGATCCTACCTGTCTCTTTGTTTTCAGGTTGGCATGGTCGTATTTGAAAGTTTTGAAACTGATACCGCCGACCCAGGCCCTCACTTCCCCGGTCACCGGGTCCATAACCATGAAAGCGCTTTGCAATAGCTGCCTGTGATACCTGATAGAATCATAGGGAGTCATTATCGTATCTTTTTCCCTCTTTGCATTCCAGGCAAATATTTTCATGGGAACTTTTTGCTGGAATGTCGCCTTGATCTCTTTGTCGCTTAATCCTTCTTCGGCGAGATTTCTCCAGCGGTCGCTTTCCTTCATCGCTTTTTCCAACACCTCCGGGTGCTCTTTCCAGAACGTTCCATTCTTTATTTTGGATTGCGAGTTCAATGCTTTTTGCAATACCGGCAATTGAAAGGTGACCGCTTCTTCCGCATATTCCTGCATCCGGGGGTTGATAGTAGTGTATATTTTCAATCCATCTTCATAGATATCATAAGAGTCGCCGTTCGGTTTTTCTACACCTTTTAACGACTCCCTGATCTCATCCTTCAATACCTCGCGGAAATAAGGGGCATAACCAGTGTTCTCATCCATTTTTTTATAGTTGAGCTTAATCGGCAACGCCTTCAGTCTTTTGGCTTCCACCGCGGTAATACTGCCATTTTCTTCCATGCGGGTAATAACCAGGTTGCGGCGATCCAATGCGCCTTTCGGGTTGCGGCGAGGGTTGTACAATCCCGGTCCGTTGATCATACCCACCAACAATGCCGCCTCTTCAACATTCAGTCGGTCAGGCTCTTTCTGGAAAAAAGTACGGGAAGCATTGCGGATGCCGAATACGTTATCAGAAAAAGGGACTGCATTCAGGTATAACGCTATAATTTCCTGCTTGGTGAAATTGCGCTCAAGCTTTATTGAAATGATCCATTCCTTTAGTTTTTGAATTGCCCGTATCGCTTTATTGGACGCCCGTTGATTAAATAAAGCAAGAGCCAACTGTTGGGTAATGGTGCTGCCTCCGCCTTTGCTGCCCAGGAGAAAGATGGCGCGCATGGTCCCTTTCATATCTATACCGGAGTGATCATAAAAACGCTTATCCTCTGTTGCCACCAACGCATCGATCACATTTTTTGAAATGTCCCTGTACTTTACCATGCTGCGGTTGCCATTGGGCAAATAATATTTTCCCATTAATGTTCCGTCGGCGGCATATACTTCCGATGCCTGCTGGATGCTGGGATTTTCCAGCTCCTCCATTGTTGGCATTTTGCCAAACACGCCGAAATTGGCCAGGGCAATTAATAGCAGGAAGGAACCAAAGCCGACAAGGAAGATCCGCCAGAAGATCCGTACAGATCTTTTCACTTTGGACCCGCTATTTGAATTTGATTTATTGGATGTGGTGTTTTTCCTGGAAAAGATATTAAATGCCATAGCAATCTGTTTGTAGTTTGCAATGATGATTGATTAACTGTTAGCGGTCCCGAAATTAAGCAAAACGTATGCGGACATATAACGCTTTGAATTAATTTTTTCCTAATCTCGTTCATATAAAGAAATTCTACTCAGGGAGAAGAGGGAAAATCAGCGGCTTAGAACTTACCCGGGAAATTTTTATCAAGAAATTGCTTGTATTTGTCCAGGTCTTTACTGTTCTTCAATACTTCCAGGTTTTCCTGGGTAATGATCGAATAAAAGTATTTTCCACCTTTCAGCCAGGGGACGATCTGTGAAGCGGTGACCGGTCTTGTCCTATCCACATAAGCAATAGCTTCCTGTGCATCTTTAAACGGGCTGATAAGCAATAGCCGGTTGTCCGGATCCACATCAACCAGTTCGGCATTCATTTGTTTGTTGTAGTAAGTATCCCGGTTGTATCCCGCAAAAGCATTCTTAGCTTCATTTACAAATACAGGATCGACCTTGTTTAGCACAATTACTACATAATGCGGTGCTGCGGGCGATGAGCTGAAATTGGTTTGCCCCGGCACGACTGGACTTGATGGTTTTTTCGCGGTGGTATCAATGATGTTTCTGTTGTTAATTGCTATTGGGGGTTGCTGAACAACTGGCTTTGTCCCGGTAGTATCTTTCGGTATAGCCGGTTGATTGGTGTTGGTATAATATACGGGTGCTTTTCTTGTCGTATCCGGTGCCGGCCGGTTGACTACCAGGTTAGTCAATTCCTGCTCTATCTGGCTGCGACGAGCTAACACGTCTCTCATCGTGGTTGCTTTTGCGGCCAGTGGGGTTTGCGGGAATTGGTTGATAATGTTATTCAATGCGGTCTTAGCCGCGCTATCCTGCCGCTGCCTGATGTAGTATACGGCTTCAATGTATAATAATTGCGGAGTCCAGAAATTGTTGCTGTACAGGCTATCGGCGATTTTCTTTTGCGCGATTGCCTCTTCGAATTTTCCTTCTATAAACAGGTCATAGATACCTTCATACATTTTCGTCGCTTCTACATTGGTAGCCGATGCGGGATTCTTTCCTGTTGTGATGATGGTGTTGAAATTGCTGGAAGAATATTTTTCATTCATCAATTTCTTTATCGCTTCTGCCTTTGCCGTTTCGCCATTCTTGTTGTAGCAATAATAGAGGTTGAAAAGCACTTCATCCATTTTCGGGTGAGCGGGAAATCTTTGGCGCACCTGTTCAAGAGTTTCAGTGCCGATCGGGCAGTCCTCAAGTTTCTGGATATAGGCTATGCCGAGATTGAACATCGCCTGTTGGATAGAATCATTGGATTGTTGGAGCTGTTCCGGTGTCAGTGGCAGCTTATCATACAAGCCTTCAAATGTGATTTCGGTGGGTTCGTCAGTTCGTTGGTTACTTTTGAAATTCAGTATAGGATCGTTTGTAGCGGTATTTCGAATAAGATTGGAAACGGCAGCACTTCGTCGCCAGTTATCCTGGTTGACCCGGTTGCCCCATTTTGCCTTGAATTCCGCAGCCCCTCTCTGCCTGTTGGCTTTGTTATAAAAATACCATTCGCCCTTGGATGCGTTAGTATTAAACAGCGGCGGGGGATCCTGTGAATTAAAGGATGTCAGTGAAGTGCCATCGTCTTTATATCCCTGTTCGCTGCGAAGTTGTCTTACGATCTTTCTTACAAAATCTTTTCTTTCCTCTTCCGGCATGTTGGCAATTTTTTGCAAACTATCCTGTCTTTCGATGATCTCAATACTGGTGGCGATCTCGCCCAGTATCGCCTTACGGCTCAAGATAGCTTCCGGATCTTTTAAAGCAGGATCATCCATTTTTAAGCTATCATAAAAATTATAGGCCTGGCGGTACAGTCGTTTTGCAAATGATAGTTCGGCGAGTTGAAGAAAGGTCTTATTGCGCAAAGCCGGGTCATTGGAACTGTATTTGGTGCTTTTCTCCAACAAGGTTAAGGCCTTGTCGGTATTTTTTCGCTCCAGTTCCATCTGGGCCGCCATATAATAAATAATGTCGCGGTAATCCTGGTATTTATCCCTTTTTGCCATCTTCAGCAGCATGGCGACATTCCTTTCAGCATAGTTCTCGTCGCCATCTTTATTTACCCGGATCATATAGAGACGGGCATAGATATCGAGAATAGGGTCCGTGGTATGACCGATCGCTTTTGAATAATAGTTCTCGGCCTGCTTGTACTGGCCGCTCATTTCGTAAAGCTGTGCAAGCAAATATTCCCACCTGGCCTGTTCCTGCTTGTTGGTAGCATTGCTTAAGGCATTGACCAGGTGTGCCGCCGAGCTGTCCCACATTTTCTGCTTATAAAACCAGTACGCCTGTACTTCCTCCAGGTCGTTCTTGAGACGCGAAGGGAACAAAGCGTCGTTTTTCAGGATAATAATTAGGCTGGCCGCCTCAGTATAAAGATCCTGGGCAAGAAAATTCCTTATTTGCCAGATAAATGCTTCGTTGCGGCTGGGCGGAGTCGAAAAAACCTTGTTGGGCAGGCTGTTATTTTCTTTCGAGGAAATGCTGAATGCATTATTGCCGTCCTGTTTGCTCCCGATATTCAGGTAATAACCGTCTTTTTCCTTTTTGGCAAAAGCATAATTGATAAACTGGAACATCATGTAAGCTGAATCGAAGTCTTTTTTCAGGTAATACGTTATGCCCCACATCAGGTATAGGTTATCGGCCCAGTCGTTGCGAAGGTCATGAAGCGCCAGACCTGTCTGGGATTTATAGCTGATAGAGTCCAGTTGGACGGTATCGACGGCGGTTACATCAAGGCTGTAGTTGTAAAAAGGAAGAAGCTGTGAATAATCGTCTTTAAAAGCCAGTTTGGCCTTACCCAGAACTTCATTCAGCTTATTGTTGGCATTATAAACATAGTTATAATGTGTAATGGTGTTCTGGATAAAGCGTTTGGGGAACCCGAATTTACCCTTATCCGATTTTTCAGAACGGAGGGTCCGGTTATCAAATTCCTTCGGTTTTTTTAATTGATATGAAATGCCCAGTTGCCCATAAACATCGGCAGTCATTTGGCAAAAAACAAGAAGCAAAGCAGCAGCAAAGATTATGTATCGGGTAAAACGCATTTTCCGTCGCAAACTAAACTCTTTAATAACTGAAATTCAAATAATTTAGTATAAAAGTAGGCCAATTTTTTTCGGACGGATTCGTTGATTGATAAAGGAAAAACATACCCTTTTATCGGGAGGCATTCTTACCTTTAAACCCATTAAAATTCAAATATGGCAAAACTGGATGCCGGCTCCACATTAAAACGGCTGAGAAACCGCTACCGGCTGGTAGTAATGAACGATGATACTTACGAAGAGGTTGTGACTTTTAAATTGTCCAGGTTGAGCGTGTATGTTGCTTTTTGCACAGTTTTTGTGTTGCTGATCGGCCTGACTGTGGGGTTGATCATTTTTACCCCCCTGAAATACTATATCCCCGGGTATGATGATCTCAAAGTAGGCCGTGAATACCAGACGATGAAATACAAGGCCGACTCTTTGGAAAGAGCAATAAAAAACCAGGCAGACTATATTGATAATCTTAAACTGGTATTGCGTGGTGAAACACCTGCAATGCTGGACACTTCCCGTTTGCAGACGCCGAAAGAAGATGTGTCCGATGATTGAGGTCTGCCAAAAGAAAGCGGCGAATTAATAGGGAAACCCGGAATTTTTTTCTATTTTACCCGGAACCATTCCGGCCGACAACAAAATAAATCACAACCTATGTTTAACTCAAAAAACAAAACCGACATGCAACCCGAAAAAACTTCTAACGGCAACGGAGGCGCCACATTGGTAAGCGCCGGCACAACTCTCAAAGGTGATATCAGCAGCAACAGTGATCTTCGTATTGATGGCACCATCATCGGCAACGTCAACAGCGCAGCTAAAATAGTCATCGGAGCTAACGGATCAGTGGAAGGAAATATCAGCGGCAACCAGGCCGATATAGTTGGTAAGGTGACTGGCAACATCAAGACCAAAGACCTGTTGCAATTACGCGGTGAATGCGTAGTGAAAGGAAACTTATACGCTGGCAAACTCCAGGTTGAGCATTCCGCTACCTTCAACGGGCAATGCCATATGGGCACAGCTGCTACTTCAGGGGAAGGCACGACTATTGTGGAGATGAATAAGAATGGACAAACCCAGGCAATCGCCAACGGATAATAATACAAGCTCACTTCGTTATGCAGGACTCGGTGCCCAGTTTTTGGTCGCTATAGGGGCCGGTGTGTTCGCGGGCCTGAAGCTCGACCACTGGTTACATACTTTACCATTGTTTAGTGTTGCCTTACCTTTGCTCATCCTGATCGGAATGTTCTACAAGCTGGTAAAGGAAACAAGCAAACGAAAAAATGATGAACCGAAGTAACCCTCTCCGCCCGATGATCCTTGTTTTTATTGTGGTGAACGCTCTTCTTATTGCCGGAAAAAATATGCTGAACCGCTGGGGAATTGACCAGGAGGTAGCGATCATAGGTAATCTTATCCTCTTCCTTGTAACCCTCGCTGCTTTTTTGATCTCCCGTAAATCACTAAAATCTGACAACCCGCATGTTTTTGTACGGGCTATGTACAGCAGTTTTATGATCAAGCTGTTCGTATGTGCTGTAGTGGCATTCACTTATTTTATGATGGCAAAGCCCAACATCAATAAACCGGGATTGGTTTTTTGCATGGGTCTGTATATCGTATACACAGTGATTGAAGTTTCATCCCTCACCAAATTACTCAGGAAAAAAAAGAATGCCTAAAGAGGAAGTTCACATTTCGTTGTTGCAAAATTACCTGCCTCCCGGTACTTATGAACCGGTATTAAACTACCTGCGGCAATATAAAGTGCACCTGACGGTAGCTAAGGAAAGGAAAAGTGTTTTAGGTGATTACCGTCATCGCACTCACCACGACAACCATCGCATAAGTGTAAACGGCAACCTGAATAAATATTCGTTCCTGGTCACATTATTACACGAACTGGCACACCTCCTGACCTTTGAACGATTTGCCAACAATGTGATGGCGCATGGCCGGGAATGGAAAGCGGTCTATTCCCAACTCCTCGACCAGTTTTTAAAACATCATACTTTCCCGCCCGATATTGAAAAAGAGTTGCTGCTGTCCCTGCAAAACCCTGCCGCCAGCAGCTGTGCCGAAGAGGGGCTACTGAGAGTGCTAAGGAGATACGATGCCAATGGCTCCCAGCTTCAATTGGTCGAGGACCTGGCGGCGCATGCAATCTTCCGTACCGGTGACGGCCGTGTATTTCAAAAAGGGAAAAAATTGAGAAAACGTTTCCAGTGTAAAGAAATAAATACGGGGAAAATCTATTTATTCAGTCCCGTCTATGAAGTAGAAATGGTGAGTGGTGAGTGATGAGTGGTGAGTGGTGAGTGGTAACACATGGAGTCTTCATCATTCATAATTCTTTAATCATCCATAGACTGCATCCGGTGTGTCCACTATTTCCCATGGGTCCTTTTAGATATTCAAAACCGAATTTTGCATAGACCTTCAGGGCTTGTTTCAATTCAGGCATGCTCTCGAGATAAACTTTCTGATAGCCGGTGGTCTTTGCGAATGCCAGGCTTTTTTCAATCAGGGTCCTTCCTAATCCAAGGCCCCGCGCCTGTGGTAACAGGTACATCTTGACCAATTCACAGGTGTCTTCCGGCAATCCATCGGTAGGGTAGACGCCCCCGCCGCCGACAATCACGTTGTCTATCTCTGCTACAAAATAACCTGCGCCTTTTTTTTGAAAAAGTTCATACAAAGCATCGGTTGTAGGATCGTAATAAACCGTGTTGGGATGATTGGCACCAAATTCAGATAAAGTCGCCTTTACTATTTTTGAAAGAAAAGGATTGTCCGCCTGTTGAATGTTCCTGATTGTTATCTTCGAATCCATGATGTAAAAATAGAGTTTCATCATGTGATTCTGGTCCCGTTTAAAAGGCAGATCAGCTACTTCATCAATTATTCCAGCTGCAAGGTTTTATCCTTCGGGTATTTCACAGCATATCCCATCTGCAGCTTATTCTCTTTTTTACTATCTACCGAAATATTCCAGGTGACCCGCTTTGTGTCCTCGTCCAACTTCGCGTTTTCGTAGGACAGCTTGTCCACCTCGATGTCTTTATTGGTTGAGACCGGGAACTGGTCTTCGATGACTATCTTTATCGGCTGCTGCTTGTTATTTCTCACGAGTATTTCGTATTGACGGCTATCTGTTTTGTTGCTTCCGAGGAATTTTCTCGCACTGTATTCTTTCATTAATGTCCTTTTTACAATCACTCCTTTATCTTTTCCCAGCGATAGGTTCAGGGTATCGCCGGCATTCATCACATCCAGTAGTGAGTTACCCAGGAAGGTTCCTTCGAAGAACAGGTTGGCTTCACCGGGCAACAGGTTCAATTCCTGCCAGTCCAGCACTTTTGCTGTAAGAAACGCACTTGCATCCAGTTTCGGCACACTGTAATATTCATAGAGTGCGTTCAGCTCAAAGTTGTTGATGTCGACAGTGTACTGCTTGCCATCATTGGGAACAGAATAAGGATTTTCTATTTCAAAAATGGTTGTTGTCGGTTGATAGACCGTGGTTGTGTTTATCGATGTTTCCTCCTTTTTCTTTCTAAAATTTTTGTTATCATCGTACTCATTTCCATCTTTGGACGTACCATACCCGATAACCACCATTTCGCTAAGATCGGTAGAGGCTTGTCTAAGTGCGATATTGGCGGAACTACCAGGAGATGCCATTATCTCCTGCACATTATAGCCCACATAAGATACCACTAGCGGGGTGCCGTTACCCAGGGTTTGAATCGTAAAATTTCCACTGCCATCTGTAACGGTGCCAATCGATGTTCCCTTGATATTTACAG
>DASSFT010000265.1:0-8195 GCA_035694045.1 Chitinophagaceae bacterium | reverse complement strand
TCACAAACTCACCAGGCTCCCAATCGTATTTCAGATCATAATTATAAAATTTCAAGTCTTCGGGGGTAATAGAAAAGGAAACTGTTTTTGACTCGCCTGCTTTCAATTCGATTTTCTGGAAACCTTTGAGTTCTTTTACTGGCCTGGTCACACTCCCAACCACGTCCCGTATATATAATTGAACAACTTCTTTTCCATCCCTGCTACCTGTGTTCGTTACAGTGACGCTTGCGGATAATGTTTGATTCCCTTTTAATGAATTGCTACTGAGTTTTACATCGCTGTAAGAAAAACCAGTGTAGCTTAAGCCGAATCCAAAAGGATAAACCGGGTCATTGGATACATCCAGGTAGTTTGAACGGAATTTCGAGAACCATCTGCCTTCTTCCAGCGGTCGTCCTGTATTCTTGTGTGCATAGAAGATCGGCACCTGTCCTACGTTCTGCGGGAAAGTGGTTGTCAATTTTCCCGAGGGGTTCACATCACCCAATAAAACATCGGCAACCGCATACCCGGCTTCGCTGCCGCCGAACCATACATTCAGGATAGCAGGCACATTATCGTTCTCCCATTTCAGTGCCAACGGCCTGCCTGTAAATAAAACCAATACCACCGGTTTACCTGTTTGCAACAATGCTTTTAAAAGATCCTTTTGCGCAGACGGTATCTCAATATTGCTTCGACTGGATGATTCCCCGGTCATTTCAGCTGATTCGCCCAACACGGCTACTACCACGTCAGATTGGTTTGCCGCGTTGACAGCCTCTGCGATGATATCTGCCGCCGGGCGTTTATCACGTCCCAGTGCCTTACCAAACATGCCGGCCCTTTCTTCAAATTGCTCGTCAGCATCCAGATTGGAGCCCTTTGCATAGATGATCTTTGCCTTGTCGCCAACGACTTCTTTTAGACCTGTCAGCACCGATGTCGCCTTTTGGAAATTGGCCGCTACACTCCAGGTACCCGGCATATTTTCCTTGTTATCGGCCAGGGGACCGACTACCGCGATCGTACCCGCTTTTTTTAAGGGTAATACATTGTTTTGATTTTTCAATAACACAAAGCTCTGGGCGGCAATCGATCTTGCTTCCCTGCGATGGGCATCGGTAAATATTTCTGTCTTTGCCCTGTTCTCATCACAATACCTGTATGGATCATCAAATAAACCGAGCTTATATTTCGCTTCCAGTATTCTCCTGCAGGCCGCATCGATCTGGGCCATAGTCACCTTTCCTTCTTTCAATGATTGAGCGGAAAAGTTTAAAATACTTTCTCCTACCATATCCATATCTATACCGGCCATTAAAGCTCTTGCAGAAGCAGTTTTTAAATCACCGATACCATGATCAACCATTTCATTGATGCCAGTATAATCGGTAACAACAAAACCCCTGAATCCCCACTGTTTTCTTAGCACGTCGGTCAATAACCATTTATTCGCTGTAGCCGGAACTCCATCAATTTCATTAAACGAAGCCATAAAGCTTCCTGCTCCGGCGTTTGCCGCTGCTTTGAAAGGTGGAAAATAATCATTGTACATTCTTTGATGACTCATGTCGACGGTATTATAATCCCGACCGGCTTCTGCAGCTCCATATAATGCATAGTGCTTGACGCAGGCCATGATCGTATTGTTTTTCGAAAGATCATTACCCTGGTAGCCGAGCACCATGGCTTTTGCTATTTGGGCACCGAGATAAGGATCTTCTCCATTTCCTTCTGCTATACGTCCCCAACGGGCATCGCGGGCAATATCTACCATTGGTGAGAACGTCCAGCAAATGCCGTCAGCGCTGGCTTCGGTAGCTGCTATCCTGGCACTCCGTTCAACCAGGTTCATATCCCAGGTACAACTTAATCCGAGCGGGATTGGAAAAACGGTTTCGTACCCGTGTATTACATCCATGCCAAATATCAAAGGGATTTTCAGGCGGCTTTGTTGCATGGCTATCTGCTGCACATATTTGATCTTGCTCACTCCTTTAATATTAAATAACCCGCCTACTTTCCCATCCTTTATTTTTTGTGCCAATTGGGAATTATCTGTGCCGGGTGTTCCGCCAGTAACTATATCACCCGCGCCGGGCAGGTTTAATTGTCCTAACTTTTCTTGCAAAGTCATCTTTTTCATCAATGCGTCAATGAAGGCTTTCATCCGATAGCTATCGGATTTTGCATCTTGCGTTTGCGCTATCGCAAATTGAGATGCCAGGAAAGTGGCAATAACTAAGATGTAACGTTTCATGTATACCGTTTTACTTTTTTAATTTGGTTAAGATAACAACATTTCCCCCGTCCGGTGCCAGTACCAGTTCCCTGGAAAACCGGTTATTGACAATCTCGAGCCGCCTGGTTAAATGATCAGCATTCTGATCCGAATCAGGCGCATCACCGTACATTTCCATCCTGTATTGACCGGAAGGTAAAAAATGTAGATCAAGTTTTATTTTTCTTGCTTCGTGATTGTTGATGGTGCCAATAAACCAGGTATCATTTTTCCTGCGCGCTATGGAAACATATTTATCCAGTACGGCAGCGGGCACCCGCGTTTCATCCCAGGTTCCCGGAATTTTTTTTATTACTTCAAACCCCGGTTGTTTGATATAAGCGTCGGGATAGTCGGCAACCATCGGCAAATAGTTTTCCAGGACAATGTACATTGCCAGCATATGACAACGGGTGCCCATCACATATGGGCGAAAATTTTGAACGACAAATTTATTCCGTGGTAAGGCCCGGAAACCGCCGAGATGATAATCCGTAGAACCCGCAAGCATTCGTGTGAATACGATGTTCAGGTCCGCATCAGGATTAATGATCGTATCCCATTTATCATACTCATAGTTCATTGCCCCTTCGCGGGTAAATTCATTGGGATAAGTACGGTGTAGGCCCGTTGGTTTATAAGCGCCATGGAATTGTATATGCAAATGATGTTTGGCTGCTTTTTGCAGGATCTCCGTCTGGATGTTCACCATCTCCTGGTCATCGCGGTCCATAAAGTCGACCATTAACCCACTCAATCCCCACTCCTGGAAAAGCGCAAATGCGGTATCCAGCTTTGGATATAACGCTTTCCAATGTGTCCACACGCGGATGCCTACACCTTTTTTCTTTCCATAGTCACAAACCTGTTTCATATCCAGTCCCGGTACCGGTCGCGTAATATCAACATTTGGTCCTGGCTGATACCCTTCTCCGTCATTGGTATACCATTCATGTCCGCCATATTCCACTACGGAATGATATTTAATATTATTGTCGGCACAGAAATCTATATAATATTTATTGGTCTCAAAATTATTTCCTCCTTTTATGCTATCTGGGATGATGGTCCCGTTCCACCAGGGAAAAGTTGTTGTCCCGGGTTTTAACCAGCTCAGGTCTTTGATAGCTAAAGGTGCATTCAGGCTGCTGATTATATTTGATTCTATCAATGCGCCGAGCCTGTTGCTAATTAACATTACCCGCCAGGGACTAATATGAGGAAGCGAAGCTTTTACTTTTACTTTTTGCTGACCAGGCAAGGGTGAAAGCTGGCTGTAGACAATGCCCTGGTGTTTTACAAGGTACATCCCTGCATAGTCCAGCAAGGCAGCTTCAGTGATCGCCATATAAACTTTACCCGGGAACTGGAATAAGGCCGGCATATCCATTAAAGTATCCTCCCTGATCTCACTTAAAAGCATTGTCGTATACAAACCTTCATGGGAAGTAGTAAAATTGGGAAGTAACAGGGCTTTGACAACAGGATCCGAGGTAAAACGGAATTGCGTCCGCTCCTCTGCAACAGCAAACTCGGTTATTCTTTCCTGTTTTGGAAATAAGTAGCGAAAAGCAAGTCCATCATTGAAAACTCTCACTTCAATGTCTATCTTAAGATCCCCGATGAGATTATCTTCTAGCGAAACAATTACCTGGCGATAATTATTTTTTACATTGCCGGCCTTGCCAACAAATAATTTATAGGTCTCCGTCACTTCTTTGACCGTGGATGACCGGCTTATCAATGCCTGCCTGAACATTCCAATTCCTTCCAATTGTAAATTCAGCGACGATTTGTCGATCAGGAGATTTTTGTCATAGGAAACCGAATAGACCGGGATGCCTGCATTGACCGCTAAGCTGAATACAATGCGACTATCGGGGGATGAAACCCGGATTTCTTTCTGGGCAAAGAGACACGCATGCGAAGAAAACAAGCTGAACAGTGCTATAATAAGGCTTTCTTTCATTCCCTATCACTTTTTCAGGTATGGCTCGATTTCCTTTTTCCAGATAGTATAGCCTCTCTTGTTCATATGGAGGTTGTCTTCCCCAAAAAGCTCGGCAATAGGTTTCCCTTCGTCGTCAATCATATCTTTATATACATCTATAAATGCCGTTTGCTTTTTTGTTTTGAGGTAATTCCTGATCAGTTTATTTCCTTCCCGCATTTTCGGCATCAGCAACTGGCGGCTTGGACTTGGTTTCATGGTTATATAAGCGATGGGAACGCTGGGAAATTTATTCCTGATAAGATTAAAAAGTTGTACAAAGCGGTTAAACACCATTTTCGCCGTCACGGTATCGGACGAAGCAAGATCATTCTCGCCGCAATAGATAATGATTTGTTTCGGCTTATACGGAAACACCACGTCTTTCACATAACGAACCTGGTCAAGCAGGGTAGAGCCTCCAAAACCGCGATTGATGATAGGGTAAGCAGGAAAATAGTCCTGAACATCCTTCCAGTTTGTAAATGAAGAACTGCCGATAAAGAGGATCTTATTTGTGCCGGGAAAATGAGTGCTGTCCTGCTTTTTGAAAGCCTGTATATCATTCCAGAAAGCCGGCTGGTCCTGGGCGTTGGTAATAACCGGGCTCAACACGAAAAACAGCAAGGCTATGGAGAATGTTCTCCGCCTCAACGGTAACGCAAGCAATCTATTCATTATTCAACTTTTATAGTATTAGATCTTTTTGAAACGCCATTCTCATTGATGGCTTCGATCGAAAAATAATAGGTCTTTAGCTTATCCATTCCTTTGAACCAGTATTCATTGTTCTGGAGCACCATAATACAGTTATACAATTTATCCGGAGCGGTACCGTAATAAATATTGTAGGCAAATGCATTGCTTAGGGGGTTCCATTTTATCCAGCCATTACGTTTGTCTTTTTCCGTGCGCAATACAAAAAACGTTTTTACCTCATCTGGTTGTTTTCCATTACCATTGCCAAATACCCGGAGACCACTGATGGCAAACTTGCCGGTAGGCATATGAATATTTTCCAGTTTTATAAACCTTGCCTGGACCGGCTTTTCCAATTCTACGTATTCATGCGGCACATCAGTTTTATTATTGCTTTTGTCCGCCAGCACCGTCCATTTTTTTCCGTCATTTGAGTAAGACAGCACATACTGGTGGTACTGGTCATTGATCTTTCCCAGCCGGTTGCTATCCACATCCTGGTCGGCATAGTTTATTTGAATGGCATTTACGGTTGAAACATTACCTAAATCGGTTTGTATCCATTCGCCTTTGTTTCCGGTAGCGGCACTCCAGTATGTTTTGATGTCTTCGTCATTAGCGTTGTTGGCATGATAGCCTCCAAGTGTAGAGGAGACTACGATTGGTTTATTATAATTCAGTAGCATCCAACCCGAGAAAGACCCGGCCCCCCCACCCCCCAAGGGGGGGATTTGTGAAGACCCAAATCTATTATTAGTGTTTTGCAGGTTAGAAGACTCTAAAGCCCCTCCTTGGGAGGGGTGGGGGAGGCTGTGTGGATAGTCTCCGAATGCAGTATTGCAATACATCACTCCATCTTTATCGAATCCTGCCGGCCAGATACCCAACCTTCTTTCGAAATTATTCTTCACCGATAGCATTATCGTACTAATATGCCAATAGTTTTTATAATTATCCATAAATGTTGAACCATGCCCCGCCCCTCTCGCAAATCCACCCAGCTTCATGCTCAATGGATCCGATTGCGGGGTAAAGGGACCCAGCGGATTATCCCCCACAACTACTCCGTCCGCATACCCACTGAACTCTGTTCCCGGCGCCCCATATTGTAAATAATATTTTCCATTATGTTTCGTCATCCATGCGCCTTCAATAAACGGGTCGAGGAAAGTATTATCCATATGTTCCCCAAACCGTTGCCAACCATAACGCCAGTCTTCGAGAAGATACATTTCGCTTCTTGTTGTTTTCGGTTGTATGGTCTTTCTGTCCAATTCCACTCCATATAACGGGTAACGGTTGCTGCTGCCATTGTACATATATAATTTACCGTCGTCATCCGTGAAGAAAGCCGGGTCCCAGCCACCGATCGCAAATGAATCTACCAATGGCTTCCATTCATTGGCCTTTGGATTTGTGCTCATCCAAATTGTAAATCTGCTGGTATAAGTTGATCCGAAAACAATCATGGTGTCCCCGATAATTCCGACGGCAGGGGCGCATAATTCATCATAGGTACCCGCATTCCACGGGCGCAAAAATTTTTTTGAAATAAAATGCCAGTTGAGCATATCGCTGCTCCACCAGTAGCCCCACTGGTTGGTCGAAAACAGGTAAAAATCGTTCTTATAATTCACGATCACCGGGTCAGCCGTAGCACGATGCCGTCCCCAGTCGGTAAAATTGGGAATAGGTGAATATCCATAATCAATGTTGACGGGATTACAGTAAGTTCTCTGTTGCGAATGCCCGGTGACACTGATCACTAAAAAACAAAACCCAATTAAAGTTCTCATATAAACCCTATTTACTTTTCAACCATTAAACCCTTAAACCTTTCAACCTTTAAACCCACGATGTCTCTCCCTCTTTATAATCAACGCATCCTAAATATCTCCCCGGCACCGGTATATAGCGCAATACTTTCGTAGCTCCTGGTTGAGATGTAAAGAATCCGAGCAATACCATTTGTTTCACTAATGTAAAGTAATGCGGCGGCTGGTCCTTACCTGGTTTGTTATTATAAGCTTTAGCCTCCGCGTCAATGCTTTTCAGTAATTCCTCTCTTTGAGAAGGATTTATTTGCGTAAAATCATTCCCGTATTTCTGTTTGGCAGCCTCATTCAGGGTATTTATTCCGTCTTTCAATGACTTTAACTGTTTTTCATCATAGCAATCCACCGAAAAGCTGGCCATAAATTTCCCTGTTTCCGCATCTTTTGCTCCTGGCGTGTTTGTCCTGGGTAAGATCGTTTCAGCCACTTCATCAAAAAAAGAAATATCCTTTTCGGAAAAAACGGTTCCGGCAGCTTTGTCTTCATTTTTGCATCCCGCGAGAAACAGCTCACTTCCTGCTACCGCGGCACCGGTCAATAAGGCGATATGTTTAATCAGTTGCCTTCTGTTCATAATAAAGAATTATAGGTTACCTTTTTTTAATTCCTCCACGGCATGATCTACGGCTCTCGCTGTAAGCGACATATATAAAATTGAAGGGCTTTGATTGCCTGTACTGGTCATGCAGGCTCCGTCGGTCACAAAAACATTTTTACATTGATGCAACTGGTTCCACTCATTTAACAAGGACGTCTTCGGATCACGGCCCATTCTTACACCGCCCATTTCATGGATATCAAGGCCCGGTGCCTGGTGATTATCGTATTCATAAGTTATCGTTGCACCGGCGGCTTCCAGCATGGCTTTGCCCTGTTCCAAAAAATCCTTTACCATTTTATCATCATTGTCATCATAATCAACGGATGTAACCAGCAGGGGGATTCCCCATTGATCGGTTTGATCTTTGCTTAACCTGACATGGTTGGTTTCTTTGGGAATTGTTTCACCCTGTAAATACATGTAAGCACTCCAGCCCCCTGGTTCACTGATCCCCTTTTTGAAATCAGCTCCAATGCCGGAGCTCAGTCCTCTTTCACTCAAATTTTCACGGGATGCCCCGGAGAAAATGACATACCCTCCAAGAAAATCAGTATCCTGTTTGTGTACATTCCTGAAATTAGGGATGATACATTCGGCAGGTTTGCGCACTTTATAATATTTATCGCGATACCCTTCAATGGTTCCGCCGCAACCAGTTCTATAGTTATGATGGCAAACATATTTTCCCAGGATCCCGTTATCGTTACCCAGGCCATTGGGAAAACGCTTCGATGTAGAATTCAACAGGATCAGGTTGCTGTTCAATGCCGAAGCATTCACAAATATGATATCGGCGAAATATTC
>DASSFT010000264.1:0-4295 GCA_035694045.1 Chitinophagaceae bacterium | reverse complement strand
TCGACAATATGTATCACGCAGGTCACCACACCCCAGGGCACATATTGCATAAACTCACTCACTTCGATAGTAGGATAACGCTTATTCTCAGGCTGTAAAAAAGTTTTATTGAAGGTTTTCAGCAATCTCCGGATCAGCAATTCGCCATCGAGAGCACCCACGACTATCTTACCACTCGTTGCTTTCAGGCTCCGGTCTACTATTAATACATCGCCTTCCGATATCCCCGCGTCCTGCATGGCATCCCCTTTCATCCGAAAGAAAAAGGTGGCCGGTTTGTTCATGATCAGCTGTTCGTTGAGATCGATCCCCCTTTCCATATAATCGTCAGCCGCCGCTCCAAAACCCGTAGCGTTGGCAGTCTTCACTTGCTGCTGGCTAAATTGCTTGGAACCCCTATAGGCAGCGCCGTAAAAATCTTCTTCCATAAAAAATATTTTAGAGAAATAATTTGTGTTACTAATTTTTTTAGTAAATTTATGCTAAGAATTTACTGTGACAAAGATTTTTGCATGAAAAATTTTTCAACAAATGATCCTATGAACTATCTGCCCCCCGGGCTGTTTGAATACCTGCTGATCGTCTCGCCAGAGAAAGAGGTATACGATAAAGTAATTGAGGAAAAGCAGAATTTCT
The DNA here is from genome assembly GCA_035694045.1 of Chitinophagaceae bacterium. GTDB lineage: Bacteria > Bacteroidota > Bacteroidia > Chitinophagales > Chitinophagaceae > VBAT01. The sequence continues at coordinate 3,659 of DASSFT010000264.1, read as the reverse complement.
CCCGCAACTACAATCAACAGGTGGCCGTTAAAACAAAACCGCATATTACTATTTCGTGTTTTTTGGCCTGGGACAGCATGGAGGATACAATAGTGCGGTGGTTACAGCGGATAACCAGCGACCAAAAATGCTTCCAGGTCACGCTAAATAACTACAGCGGTTTCCCTTCTCATACCATCTACTTGAGAATACAGGATTCTTCTGCAATAGATGAGCTGACTGCGAGGATTAAACTGATCGCTCCGTACATAAAAGAAAAAGATTGCCCTCCTACCCGGTTGACGAGCTATCCGCACCTGAGCATTGCCCCTCAGCTGCCGGTCGAGATATATGAAACGGCCATAAAAGATTATTCTGAAAAAGAATTTCATGCTTCATTTAAAGTGAATGAACTGGTACTGCTTAAAAGAAAGCATAAATATGATGCGTGCAGCGAGACTGCGGTATTTCGCCTGCAACCTGTTGAGCACGCAGATAGAAACGATGTGATGATAAATTATGATCCGCGGGAATCTTAACTATCATAATAATCCGCGTTCTAACCTTTGTGAGCACGCAGATAGTCATGATGAGATGATAAATTATGATCCGCAAACATCTTAACGATCATAACAATCCGCGTTCTAACTATGAGCTAAACAATTAAAACGATGTCTATGAACCCTGAGATTAAAAATTTTTTGCCGGGCTATGGAGTCAACGAGTATTTGCTGGTGTTGAGACCTCATAAAGAACTATGGGAAAAGATCATGAAAGTCAAAGAAGAATTTGCAGAAAAATACAAATCCGATCATGCGCGCTGGGGAAGACCCCATATTACATTGGTCAATTTTGTTCAATATGCAATGATGGAAGAGCGGATTGTCAATCGTCTCCGTAATGTGGCGATGGGTCACTATCCTTTTAAAATTGAATTAAAGGATTTTGGCAGTTTTCCTTCGCACACAATTTTTATAAATGTGACTTCGAAAATACCGGTTCAAAGCCTGGTAAAATCAATAAGGACGGAAGCACAACGACTGATGAAACTGAATGACGAGAACAAACCTCATTTCTTCATGGAACCACACCTGACCATCGCCAGGAAACTGCAACCCTGGCAGTACGAAAAAGGCTGGTTGGAATACAGTAACAGGAATTTTTCGGGCCGCTTTATCGCCGATTCAATGTTGTTATTAAAAAGACCTGTATCCGATCCCGATCCCGATAGCCTTCGGAACCAACGGGACTTTCGGGACCAACGGGCAAAATATCAAACTATCAATCGATTTGAATTCCAGAATTTGCCAGTGACAACGAAACAGGGTGAATTGTTCGGCTGAAATGGAACCGAGCCTTCGCGCAGCGAGGGCAACAGGAAAAAGTGGGATGGGGAATGTGCAGGAAAAGGAGAATAAAGAGAAGATTTTGTGAAAAGGAAATAGTGATTGCTCTTTGTTCTCCTTTTATTTTTTTATTGATTTGAAAAGAGAAATGTGATGTCTGAGAAACTAAAACAGGATCACTTCAAAGTGAGTCCTAAAAAACATGAAACAGATCCGGAGCAAAATGACGGTCCAGATAGTAACAAACCTGATCAATATCTTTCAGGCAGAGGAGCCCAGTTCAATACAAAGAACCGTTTCCTGAAAGATGAACGAACTCGCGAACACACTGAAGGTATTGATGACTGGAGTGAAGAAAACACCCCCACGCAATACCTCGAACAGGAATCGAAAACCATCGTCAACAAAGTAGATAGCCCCGACGTTGGCATGATGTATAGCATGAATCCTTATGCCGGTTGCGAACATGGGTGCATTTATTGCTATGCAAGGAATGTGCATGAATACTGGGGCTATAGCGCCGGGCTCGATTTTGAAAGAAAGATCATCATAAAGAAGAATGCACCTCAATTATTGCGGAAGTTCCTGATGCACCCCAAATGGGATGCCACTCCGATCATGCTTAGCGGCAATACGGATTGTTACCAGCCCGCCGAGCAAACCTATCGCCTTACAAGAGGATTGCTGGAAGTTTGCAATGAATTCAACCAGGCTGTCGGCATACTGACAAAGAATTCGTGGATACTTAAGGATAAAGATGTACTCCAGGAATTGGCAAGAAAAAGGCTGGTCTCTGCCATGGTATCTATTACCTCTTTCAATGAAGACCTCCGGAGAGTGATGGAACCCCGTACTACTACCGCCAAACAAAAATTAAAGGTGATAAATGAATTGAGTTCCGCCGGTATTCGCATGGGTGTGATGATGGGGCCTATGATACCGGGTTTGAATGAACACGAAATGCAAAGAATAATGAAAGAAGCCAGGGATAATGGGGCGACTTTCACCGCTTATACTTTTATAAGATTGAATGGAGCTATCAAGTTTTTATTTCATGACTGGTTATATAAAAATTTTCCTGACCGGGCTGATAAAGTATGGCACCTATTGGAACAGTCGCACGACGGTAAGGTGAATGACTCCAGGTGGGGTGTAAGAATGCGCGGAGAAGGGCCCATTGCAAAAATGGTCGCTCAACAGTATAAAAAATATGGAAAGCTGTATGGTATGAATGCAGAAGACTGGCACCTCGACACAAGCATATTCAGGAGACCCGGAGAACAGGGAAAATTATTCTGAGAATTGTTTACTATGACAATACCCCCTTTGTTGGACCCGCAAAAACTAATTTCATTCTAATATTTCTCCCAATAGCAGTCCGCCTATTTAGCGTCTAAACATCGACAACAGTGCCCCTGTATAAACCAAGATGTAATGATCGTTCAATTTTGCGGATTGTCCGGGTCAGGCAAAACAACCCTGGCAAGGAAAGTGGAATCGAAGCTTGATAAATTTGTTCCTATCGAAATTATTGATGGTGACGAGTATCGTGAGACGTTATGCAAAGGACTTGGATTTGCAAAGGAAGACCGGCTCGAAAACATGCGCAGAATGGCTTTTGTGGCTGGTAAGCTGGCAAGACATGGAATTATCCCGATCATTTGTGCCATTAACCCTTACCAGGAAATGCGGAACGAAGTTGCAGGAACCTATCCGAACGTTAAAACAATTTACATCGATTGCCAGCTGGGAATACTAAGACAAAGGGATACAAAGGGTCTTTATGCCAGGGCCGCGTTACCAGATGATCATCCGGGTAAACTGAGAAACCTTACGGGTATAACTGATCCGTTTGATGTTCCTGGACAACCTGATCTTCATATCAACACGAGCTTACACACAATTGAAGAATGCGCGGATAAGATCGGCCATTTTATTTTACAACACATCGCCCCGGTCAGGATCATACAGCATAGTCCCAGGGATTACTACTACAGATCTGTTTACAGGTAATTAAAATTTAAATTCATGAGCTCAAAGGTTCTTATAATAACCGGCATGCACCGGTCGGGCACTTCTGTGATCACACAATGGTTAAGCCGTTGTGGTTTGCCAGTTGGAGAAAGACTGGAGCCCGCTGGTATCGGTAATGTAGAAGGTCATTTTGAAGATGCAGATTTCCTGGAGATACATCAACAATACTTAAAGGCAAGAAAACTTCCCTCATCAGGATATACAAGCGGCCCATTCACCGGCCTTTCGACTTTGGAAAAACAACCGCTCGTTTCACTTCTTGTTTATAAGAGCCGTCAACATGAACAATGGGGCTGGAAA
>DASSFT010000263.1:0-7394 GCA_035694045.1 Chitinophagaceae bacterium | reverse complement strand
TTGGATACCGTGATACCATTATCTACAAAGGTGCCAACCAGTACAGGGCTATCGTAACATTTGATGTAGCACCACGGCGGTTGTGGAGACTGGATACCGTAGTTTATAATCTGCGTGACCCGGATTTGCAAAAACTGGTTGATTCCAGCCGAAAGGATGCACGAATAAAAAAAGGAGATCCGTTTGCCAAAGGACCCATCTCATCCGAAATTGACAGGCTGACCGAGTTATTCCGCAACAACGGCTACCTGCGGTTCAATCGCGATGAGTTGATCGGAGTCTGGGATACTCTCGATGTATCATTGTTACAGCCTACGCTGGACCCTTTTGAACAACTCAGCGTCCTGCAACGCCTCAAGGAACGCAGGCAAAGTCCAACAGCCAAACTGGAGCTCCGCCTTCGTGCGATCGATAGCGTCAAGCTGACCCGGTATTACAATGGGGAGGTAACGATCTATCCCAATTATATTCCCGACCCGGCCGGAATACTGCCGGACACCACCTTTGATACAACGCATCACATAACAGTTATTCAATACAAGCATCAATTCAAACCCAGGATCTTCTCCCCCAATATTTACCTGCCACATGACAGCCTCTACCGGCTTCGCCGATATATCAGGACAGTCAACCGGCTGAACCTGATCGGCACCTGGCGCCTCGTAAATATTGATCAGAAACCTCGCGACGATAAAGACACGGTAGATTATATCGTCCGACTTACGCCGGCTAAAAAGTTTTCTTTTACGACCAACCTTGAAGGAAGCATAAACCAGACCGCGACCTCGGGAAGGCTTTTTGGAGTGGGCGTAAATGTGGGTATACAGAACCGGAACTTCGCCAGGGCCGCCAACTTTGACAGTTGGAATGCCCGGTATGGGATCGAATTCGGCGGAAGCGGAAGTAACCAGTTCATACAAACGCAAACAATCAGCCTGGGCCGTAACATCGTTTTTCCAAGGGCGATCCTGCTGAATAAGTGGATACCTGAAAACCGGAGAGATAACTGGAGAACGATCATTGGCGGCAATGTTACTTATACACTAAGGCGGTTATTGTACAACCAAACCACGATCAATGCCTCCTGGGCTTACGAGTACCAGCGAAGAAATAAGGTCTGGACTTTTAAATTTCCCAACTTCGAATATTCGCTTCTCAATAAGACCGACAGCCTTGACCACCTGATCCGGGATAATCCTGCACTTAAAAATATATTCACGGATGGACTCGTGCTTTCAGCTGTCGTCAATTACACTGTCACCGGTGGCAAAAAAAATAACCTGAACGTTTTACGTGTCAACTTCGAAGGTGCGCCAACCGTGCTGGCGTTATTTCACAGTCCTTTTCTCGACACGCAGGTATACCGTTTCCTTAAAGCAGATGTGGAAGGCGCGAGACTGATACGACGCCCGAAATCTGCCATTGCCCTTCGTTTCTTTGTGGGCGTCGGGATCGCAGACCCTTTTCACACAACTGTAAACACAGAGAAAAGAAATGCCATGCCCTTCTTTAAACAATACTTTAGCGGCGGCCCGAACAGTATGCGGGCCTGGGCCTTGAGAAGATTGGGACCCGGATCCATCATCAAGAATTTTACCGGGCCTGATGGTGCATCGGACCGCTATGGCGACATACAGTTTGAAATGAACGGTGAATATCGTTTTCCATTGGGCAAACCTCTTGGCATTAAACTATCGGGAGCCGGGTTTATCGATATGGGTAATGTCTGGCTGCTGAAAGCGCAGGCAGGTCCACCGGAAGCGGTCTTTCATTTTGATCGTTTTTTAAATGATATTGCTATCGGTGCAGGAGCCGGGCTGCGTGTCGATTTTGGCTTCTTCGTGATCCGGTTGGACTATTCCTATAAAGTGAAAGATCCAAGTCCTTCTGAAAGTGATGCCGCGCTGCAAAATAAATGGTTTGCTTACCGCTTCTTCAAAGGAGCGCAATTCCAGCTGGGCATTGGGTATCCGTTTATATTCTAGTGAGTGGTGAGTGATGAGTGGTGAGTGGTGAGTGGTGAGTAGTGAAGCGGGCTATGTTTACATCAAGCATCCAGCATCTCTCTAGCAGTCCGTACTATTGCCTATTGACTATTGACTATCGACTATTGACTATCGACTATTGACTATCGACTCATTACTGTCACCTACCAACCCCGATGCCCGTTGATATGCAGGATGCCATCTAGTATCCAGCATCCAGCATCAAGCATCTAGCATCTCTGTAGCTGTTCCGCACTATTGACTATTGACTATCGACTTTCAACTACCAACCCCGATGCCCGTTGATATGCAGAATGCCATCCAGCATCCAGCATCTAGCATCCAGCATCCATCATCCTCTTCATCTCCTCAATCGTCATCGCGTCTTCCAATTTAAACTCTCCAATCCGGGTCCGGCATAAACTACTGAGATAGGCGCCGCAGCCCAATGCTTCCCCAAAATCATAGGCCAGGCTCCTGATATAAGTCCCCGTTGAACATACCACTCGAAAATGCACGAGGGGTAATTCAACCGACGTGATGGCGAATTCTTTAATAGTCACTTTGCGTGGTTCTATTTTTACTTCCTTTCCCTGGCGGGCCAGTTCATAAACCCTCTTTCCTTCAATCTTTATTGCTGAATGAGCAGGCGGCACCTGCATGATCTCTCCGGTTAGTCCTTCAGCTGCTTTTTTTATAAGCGCGGGAGTGATATGTTCAAACGGTTTAAAATTTCCTGGTTCGCTTTCGAGATCGTAAGTCGGAGTAGTAGCACCCAGGGTGAAACTGCCTGTGTATTCTTTCTCCCTGGCCATGTATTCATTGATCTTCTTGGTAAACTTACCGGTGCAGATAATAAGCAGGCCTGTTGCCAACGGATCAAGGGTGCCCGCATGTCCCACTTTTTTTATGCGAATAAGGTTCCGGATTTTACGCACAGCATCGAACGAGGTCCATCGCAGGGGTTTGTTGATCAGCAACACTCTTCCTTCCTCAAAATTGTTCATGCTGCAAGATATGTTGAAATCCGAATCTCAAATGTCGAATCCCGAGCCTTCGCTTCACGCAGGACTATCCGGATTAAATAGACATCCTGGTTTTTAACTCCAGGTATTTATTCACCGTATTCACAGTGAGATTCTCGGGGGTAGTCAGTATAGATGGTATACCGTTTTTATGAAGCTCTTTTACCATTAACCTTTTTTCAAAAGCAAATTTTTCAGCGATGGTCTTGATATAAATATCTTCCATCTTGCCGACTTTGCTTCCTATCGCCGATTTCAGCTCCGTATTTTCAAAGAATACCACGAGCAGCAGGTGATAATGAGCGATCTTTTTCAGCGCCGGCATTTCTCTTTGCAAGCTCTCCAACGATTCAAAATTGGTAAATAAAATAAGTAAGCTCCGGTTGGTAATACGGTTGCGGATAACGGAAAATAATTTTTCAAAATCCGGTTCGAGGAACCGTGTTTGCTGCTTGTACAGCGTTTCCAGGATAATGTTCATCTGTGTTGGTTTCTTATCGGCCAGCACAAATGTGTCAAGATTCTCGGCGAACGTGATCAGCCCCGCCTTATCCTGTTTCACCAATGCAACATTCGACAAGACCAGCGAAGCATTGATCGCATGATCCAGTAGTGTGAGCCCGGCAAAAGGCATTTTCATCACGCGTCCTTTATTCACCAGGCAATAGATCTGCTGGCTGCGTTCATCCGTGTAGTTATTTACCATCAGGGCGTCCTTGCGGGCAGTAGCTTTCCAGTTGATGGTACGATAATCATCCCCCCGGACATATTCTTTGATCTGCTCAAACTCCATGCTGTGACCCAGTCTCCGTACCCGCTTCACTCCCACTTCCTGCAGGCGATTGCTCACTGCCAACAACTGGTAGCGCCGCATTTGAATGTAGGATGGATAGACTTTGACGATCTCTTTCGCTGGAAATGTATAGCGCCTTTTTACCAACTGCAGCGGGGCGTGTACATAGACGTTGATGTTGTCAAAAACATACTCACCCCTCGAAGCAGGCCGCAGGAAATATTCGAGTTCTTTTTTTTCATTGCTTGCAAGCTTTGCTTTGCGTAACCAGTTGCGGTCCTGGAATTGGACCGGCAGTTCATCAATAACACTTATTCTTACCGGGAAAAGATATTTGTTGTGAAGCTGCAGCTCGATCCTGTTCTCATCCCCGATGCTAAATCTTCCTGCGGTGCTGCGTGTTGCGACAAAGCCATTTCCTTTGCTATAAATGAGCAGGGTGTCAATAACCACGGCGATACCCAACAACAGCAACATCAGGCTCGCTATTCGAAACAGCGAAGGAAAAAAATAGCTCACCATGAAGACAGCCGCAGCTGCTCCGGTGACTATGTAGACGATCTTGTTTAAATAAAAAGACTTGATCATGTTAATTCATTTTACCCCGACCTCACCCTCCCGAGCTTTGCTCCCAGCTTTCGCTCCGCTCAGCTGCCTCTCCCAGGGAGAGGGAGTGATAGTAACCTTCTCTATGCAAATTCGTGGCTTCGCAAAAATTGCTCGCGAACTACCCCTTAGCAGCATCCAGTTGCTTCCTTGTTTCTCCACTTGCAATGACGGCATCCAGTATCCAGTTGCTTCGTCGCTTCGCTCCTCGCAATGACGCGTCCAGCATCCATCATCGACTAGTAACTAACGACTATCGACTTCTCTCTATCTCGGCACATCCATACTCTGAATAATCTGCCTGATCACTTCATCCTCCGTAACGCCTTCCATTTCTTTATCAGGCGCAAGAATGATGCGGTGGCGAAGAACGGGAATGACTACTTCGCGGATATCATCCGGTGTGACAAAATCCCGGCCCTGCATTGCGGCAATGGCTTTGGCCGCATTCATGATCGAAAGGGAGGCTCTCGGCGAAGCACCCAGGTAAATTGATTTATGATTCCTCGTCTGGTGAATAAGCCGCGCGATGAATTGCAATAATTTTTCCTCCATCAGGATTCCCCTGATCTGCTGTTTCAGGTCATTTATCTGTCGCCCGCCGATCACTGGTTTTACCACATCATTCACCTGTGCATTGCCCATCTGGTGAAACCGGGTGAGGATGGCCAGTTCTTCATGTTCGACGGGATAGGGAACGATGACCTTAAACAGGAATCGGTCGAGCTGTGCTTCCGGCAAACGATAAGTTCCCTCCTGCTCAACCGGGTTTTGGGTTGCCAGGACCATGAAGGGTGTTGCCATGGGGTGAGTTTTGCCATCAACCGATGCCTGTCGTTCTTCCATTATTTCGAGCAGGGCTGATTGTGTTTTTGCCGGGGCACGGTTGATCTCGTCAACCAGTACGATATTGCTAAATACAGGCCCTTTCTTGAATTCAAAAGAAGCTTCTTTAGGATTAAACACCGGTGTGCCCAATACATCCGAGGGCATCAGGTCGGGCGTGAACTGGATCCGGGAAAAACCGGTATCGAGGCAGCGAGCCACCAGTTTAGCGGTTAATGTTTTGGCTACTCCCGGTACGCCTTCGATTAACACGTGTCCATCGGCGAGTAATGCAGCGATGATCAATTTTACCATTTCATCCTGGCCAACGATGACTTTCCTGATTTCATTCCGGATAGATAAAACTGCTTCGTTTAAGGCAGTCAGATCGGTTCGTTGTTTGAATAATTGTTCTTCCATACTGATAATTTAAGCCATTCATCTCTCCGGGATGAGGCATTAAGCTTTACTGTAAAAAGATTCTAATTGTTTATGAAAAGATTGTAACTGGTGGTCGGTGATGGCCGGAGCCATATCCATATCCCTGATAAAATAAACGATGCCTCTTATCTCTTCTTCGTTGACACCTGTCTTGAACTGCAGTTGTTGAATAAACTCTTCGTTCATGACAGCCGTCGGCAATTTATACCTGTTCCTGACATGTTCCAGGAAATAAGATGCCATCTTGCGGCAAAGATTGCCATGATCGCCCTTGTCATAATAAAGACGCCCGATGGTTTTTACGAAATCCAGCGAATCATTCCGCGGTTTGGCGATCACGGGTATTGGCCGTTGCTTCCTTCTCATTTCAAGAAGCGTGTACAGGAGCAACAGAAGAAGAAATATTAATAGCCCCCAGCGCAAACCCCTGTGCTTGAAAAGGGTACCCCACCATCCCTCTCCCTGTCGGCCTGCACCTTCACCGGGACCACTCGACGAAGACCATCGTTTATTTAAATAATATTCGTCCCAGGCCACCTTCTTTGTGTCCCGTGACATCACCGATAATACGTCTTCATAATATTTAATATTCTTCGCTCTTAGCAAAAAATAATTACTGAACGCCATGGGAGCAAGATGGATATACAAATTCCCTTTGCCCGCTCTCAGGCGAATGAAGTTTGGGTCACCGCCATGACTCGTTCCTAAAACAGTAGTGACCGAAGAATCAATCTTAAAAAAATGAGAATCCAATCGCTTCCCGGGATAGGTATAATTAAAGCTGCGGCGGAAAGGAGGATTTGCCAGCGAAACCTGCAAGGTGTCCTTTAATAAATCAGGTCCGGGGTACAAATCATATGCATCAACATAGCTTATCCCGCATTTAAGAATATCTTTTGCATCGTCAGAAATGATGGCCGAACTCACAAAAACATCGTTTCCCTGTTCAACAAACCCGATCAACTTTTTTAGCTCGAATTCGTCGGCATTAAATACCGGCGACACAATGATCAATGCCTGGCCTGGTTTATCGGTGTCCAATGAATCCCAGTAACCGGGTTCCTGTCTATTGGTAACGATGCGTGCGGCGGGAAAGATGTAGCGGAGATTTTCATACGCTACGTAAGTGCCATATGGTATCTTATCCTTTTTGCGGAAGGACAACCGTTCATTCAAAGTCTTCTTTTTGCTGTTATTGCTGGTATAAACAAGAACAACAATTGCGGCAAGAATAACCCCGGCAAGTATGTATGGTAAGATCTTCTTCAACGGTTTAGGTTATTGCCAAAATTTTCAAAATCATTTTTGATAACAGTAAATTTTTCCGGCTCGATATCAAACCGGCCATACCAGCAGTACTCATATTCGCGGGTAATGCGGAAAAAATCCTGGTAATATTTTGTGGTATCCAACTGCATCAGGTAATCGAAATTGGTACGATCCTGCCGGTACTGGATGATGTTTTTGTCGGAAAGATTTTTCAATACCCGGAGAAACATCAACCGGACGGCTAACCGGTAATTGCCTGCACCGATAGCTTTATCGATATCGCGCTGGTAATTGATCTCGAAAATATTGTCCGTTTCCTGTTGCTCTTCTTCTCCCGGAGCAATGGCTTTCCCCGATCTCCTGAATAATCCGATATTGCTGTTTGACAGGTAAACCCCCACAAACAGGGCAAAGCCCGCGATGATCAATATCCATAACAGGGCCTGGAAA
>DASSFT010000262.1:0-4377 GCA_035694045.1 Chitinophagaceae bacterium | reverse complement strand
GCCGAATATCCCGGCTCGGTTGGGACCGATCCTGTCCTGCAGGAAGGCAGCTACTTTTCTCTCCGCATACGTAGCATACATGGCCACTACCATGGATAAGCTGATGATGAAACCCACCAGCAGGAATTTTTCTAAAATAAAATACCAATCGATCTGCATTAAATACATCTTCCTGTAAATATTTTATTATGGCGTATTTGGATTGGTTGAATCGGTTCCTTCTTCATTTGAAGGACTCCCGATCTTTCCATCCGTTACATTCGTGCTATATTCCAGTTTTTGACCGTTGAATGTATCTCCTGTCGCGGGCCCCGGCAATTCACTCAACATTATTTCCGGCTGGTTGACATCACTCACCTTATGAATATCCATCAATACTCTCGGATGCCTGCCGCCCATGACTTCAGGAATTGTTTCATGTGGCCGCTTTGCATCTACATAGTGGTTGGCGCCGATGACGGAATGCCTGGCTATTTTGGTAGGGCCATCGACTACCCAGTCACTTAATTTCTTTTTATCAAAACGGCAGGTATTGCATATCCATCCGGGTTTCCCATCATAACTCTGCACTTCTCCCCAGGGATCTTTTCTTACGGTTACTCTCAACACTTCGTCGCCGCGGTTCCATAATGTGACCTTACCGCAACAGGTTGGGCAGTCACGGTGTGCATCAACCGGTTTGGTAAACCATACCCGGTTCTTGAAACGGAATGTCCTGTCTGTTAACGCTCCTACCGGGCATACATCGATCATATTCCCACTAAAATCATTGTCGACAGCTTTTGAAATATAAGTGGATATTTCAGCGTGATCGCCCCTGTCGAGTATACCATGTACCCGATTATCGGTCAACTGGTCGGCTACATATGTACAACGATAGCAAAGGATACATCGCGTCATATGCAATTGTATATAAGGGCCGATATCTTCCCGGTCAAATGTCCTCCTTGAAAATTCGTAGCGGGTCCCTTCCTTCCCATGATCATATCCCAGGTCCTGCAGATGGCATTCACCGGCCTGGTCGCAGATCGGGCAATCTAGTGGGTGATTGATCAATAAAAATTCAACTACTCCATTTCTGGCATCGATCACTCTTTCGCTGGTAATGTTCTTTACTACCATGCCGTCCATGACATTGGTGCGGCAGCTGGCTACCAACTTTGGCATTGGTCGCGGATCAGCTGTTGAGCCCGCAGCAACTTCTACCAGGCAGGTACGGCACTTACCACCACTACCCTGCAATTTGCTGTAGTAGCACATGGCAGGTGGCGTCACATCACCACCGATCATGCGTGCAGCATTTAATATCGATGTACCTGGTGGAACCTCGATACTGATGTTGTCTATAGTTACTTTAAATAATTTCGGTGCTTCAGCCATTTTATTTCTGCTTATAACTATTGATTCGATTTTGATTTTCTTTTGTGGCATAGGGCAAACGACACGCCGGCCGTAATGTATGCCTCAGTAAAGAAAAATTGCTGCTTTGCTCTTCCCGCAATTCCCTTTTTATGCAGGATGATATCCGGCATATTGATATAGCCGTATTTATTTTCAGCCTTTATGATAAAATGTTTAAAAAACGTTCCCTGTAAACCCATTTTGACGGATGTACCAAAGCCGGAGATGTGAAACCGGTCATTCCTTGCATAGTCCAATAATTTTACGTTAGTCTTGGGGAACAGAACGCCCGCGCCGATGCCGGTCATTGAAGAAATGATACACCAACCTGACTTTGAATGATACCAGGTAAAATATTTTTCGAGTTCAAGATTCAAATAGTTCAACCCGTCCGTATGCTCAAAGGTTAAAAAATCTGTTGTCATTGTCATATTACCGTCGTAAACGCCTTCATAATTGCCGCTTCTCGTAATATTCCCTTTCATTCTTACTGTTTGATCCTGCGTCATTACATACTTCATATGATCATCCCCAAATGAAATGGCGAGATTATCTTTTAAAAAATAACTAATCCTGAGATCGGTTTGAGGGATCGTCAGCTTGGTTACCTGCAGGTATTTATACAATGAACCCATCGAGGTAGGCACGTCATGTGCCTTTACGTGGTATAATTTAAAATCATAATCGTTTCCTTTAAAGCTGATATTGCTGTTTGTATAGGCTCCCCTGTTCCAGCCCCATGAAATGGCCAGCTGTCCTTTTTTCTTATCGTTATAAGAAAACTTGTCCTGGCTAAATGAGGTAACCGTTATAAACAAAATAACAATTGTTTTAAAAATCTTTAGCTGATGGTCTTGTTTTATCATAAGCATTACACCGTCGCCGGTACGGATCCATAGTTCGCCAAACCATAATTTCTAGTCAAACATTCTTCCGGGTTTAAAATATGCCATTCAAATTCGTCCCTGAAATGTCTTATGGCTGCAGCTACAGGCCATGCCGCCGCATCTCCTAAAGGACATATGGTATTTCCTTCTATCTTTCGTTGAATATCCCACAACAGGTCTATGTCACTCATCTTACCCTTTCCCTTCTCGATATTCAACAATATTTTTTCCATCCAACCAGTCCCTTCGCGGCAGGGAGAGCATTGCCCGCAACTTTCATGACGATAAAACCTCGCCAGTGTATAAGTATGCCTGACCACGCATTGATTTTCGTCTAACACGATAAAACCACCTGATCCCATCATCGAACCGGTCGCAAAACCGCCATCAGCAAGGCTTTCGTAGGTCATCATCCTGTTCTCTCCTTTTGCTGTCTTTAATAGAAGATTAGCTGGTAGGATCGGTACAGATGAACCTCCCGGTATACAGGCCTTTAATCTCTTGCCATTGGGAATACCGCCACAATATTCATCGCTATATATAAATTCTTCCACCGAGATGGTCATGTCTATTTCATACACACCCGGTTTTTTAATATTACCACATGAGCTGATCAGCTTGGTGCCAGTAGATTTGCCGATCCCGATCTTTGCATATTCCTCTCCTCCTTCGTTTACGATTGGCACCACGGCTGCGATTGTTTCCACATTATTAACCACTGTCGGGCAATCCCACAAACCTTTCACTGCCGGGAATGGCGGTTTGATCCTTGGGTTACCGCGTTTACCTTCCAATGATTCCAGCAATGCTGTTTCTTCACCACAGATATAGGCACCGGCCCCCGGGTGAACATAGATCTCGCAATCGAAGCCACTGCCTAAAATATTTTTACCTAACCAGCCATTATTCTTTGCTTCGGTGATAGCTTGTTCCAGTATGTCCACGATCCAGGCATATTCTCCGCGGATATAGATATAGGAACGGTTACTTCCCAATGCAAAGGAGGAAGTGATCATTCCCTCGATCAGCAAATGAGGAATGAACTCCATTAAATATCGATCCTTGAAAGTTCCCGGTTCTGATTCATCGGCATTGACCACCAGGTAACGCGGTACGCCTTCAGGTTTTGCCAGGAAACTCCATTTCATGCCTGTCGGAAATCCAGCACCCCCACGCCCGCGCAAACCACTTTTCTTTACTTCCTCAGTAACCTGATCGGGGCTCATAGACTTCAATGCTTTTTCCACGCTGCGATAACCGCCATGCTGGCGATAAACATCGTAGAGCCTGATGTTTTCAATATGTGCTTTGTCTAATAATAATTTTCTTCCCATTATTATAAATCAAAAGTCAAAATTTAAAATTCAAGAACGCGAGTCATTCCAACATTCTCACGTCTCACGTCTGACATTATCTCACTGCCTGTCTCGCAAACAACAACCATCTCTTCCCTTTCTTTACCCATACTTCCAGCACCTTCAGATGAAAGTTCGTTGTATTCCCACGTAAAGTGGCGCTGATATCCGCTACAAATCTTGCATTCGCCATTGTTCCATTCATCGTGATATTCAAACTGTCTTCCTTGTAACTATGATAAACAATATATCCTGTTTCCAAATCCTTTATCACGTCAACCTTTGTTTCTACCCAGCCATTGCTATGCCCATAGCTCAGTGCTTTATCCGTCTGCTGGTTGATAGAGGCCGTATTCTTATTGACCAGCGCCTGGTGAAATTCTTTTATCGTTGCTGTTAGCTTTGCTTCCTCTGTCTGCGCAAATAAACCGGTAGTTACGAATGCCAGTACTATCAAAAAGGATGAACGCATATCAATGATTTTTCACCGCCTGTCTCCTGAATAATTTCCATTTACTTTTTTCTTTTGCCCACACCAGCGTTATCGTAAGGTCAAGCTGGGATTCCATCCCATCCGCTTTCTTTTCCGTCGCTTTGAACACATGGACAACTACCAATGAGTCGTCTTTCGGCTGTACATCATACCCGAACGGTTCGGTCGATTTGATATACGTTGATTTATTATTTGAAATGCCATGAATGGCTTCCTGTCTTGTTTCTGCCTTGCCGCTTGA
>DASSFT010000261.1:0-4088 GCA_035694045.1 Chitinophagaceae bacterium | reverse complement strand
TCAGGGTCCGCTTTGCCCCCAGTCCTACCGGTGGTTTGCATCTCGGGGGAGTAAGAACGGTTTTATATAACTATTTGTTTGCAAAAAAGAACAATGGTGATTTTATTCTCCGCATAGAAGACACCGATCAAAGCCGCTATGTCGCCGGTGCTGAAGAATATATTTTCAATTGCCTGCAATGGGCAGGTCTCGAACCTGATGAAAGTCCCTTGCACGGCGGCAACTACGGGCCCTATCGCCAAAGCGAAAGAAAAGATGCCTATCGCCAGTACGCGGAAAAACTGGTGAGCGATGGCCACGCTTACTACGCGTTCGATACACCAGCAGAGCTGGACAGGATGCGACAGGATTTCAAAACGGAACAGAATCCATCCCCTCAATATGATCATTCCATTCGCATGAAGATGCGAAACTCGCTGAACCTCCCGGCTGAAGAATCTAAAAAAATGCTGGAAGCGGGAACGGCCCATGTGATTCGTCTAAAAATGCACGGGAATGAAACCGTTTCTTTTACCGACATGATCCGGGGCGAGGTAAGTTTTGACACCTCAGTCGTCGATGACAAAGTGCTGTTGAAAGCTGATGGAATGCCTACCTATCACCTGGCCGTCGTTGTAGATGATTACCTGATGAAGATCTCACATGCATTCCGTGGCGAAGAATGGCTGCCTTCGGCGCCCGTACATATCCTGTTATGGAAATATTTATTCGGATTGGAGAATATGCCTCAATGGGCCCATCTACCATTGATATTAGGACCTAACGGCAAACTCAGCAAAAGGGATGGCGCCAAATACGGCTTCCCGGTCTTTGCGATGAACTGGACAGATCCTGTTTCCAATGAATTGACCGAAGGCTTTAAAGAAAAAGGATTTTTGCCGGAAGCGTTTATCAACCTGTTAGCCTTGCTGGGTTGGAATGATGGCACTGACCAGGAAATTTTTTCAAAAGAAGAATTAATAGAAAAGTTCTCCATTGAAAGGGTACATAGCGGCGGTGCGAAGTTTGATTATGAAAAAGCAAAATGGTTCAACCATGAGTGGATAAAAAGGTCTACGGTTGCCAGCCTGCAGAGCCCGGTTAAAACCTTACTGTTTCAAAATGGTATTGAGAATATCAATGAGGCTATCCTCAATAAAGTGATAGGCCTGGTAAAGGACCGTTGCACACTATTGACAGATTTTGTGCAGCAGTCATCTTTCTTTTTTAGGACACCCGATAAATACGACCTGGACGCGGTAAAACCTAAATGGAATGATGACAAGAAAAGATTTTTTCAATCTTTTACCGAAGAATTGAATGCTATTGACAATTGGGAAAGCGCATTCATTGAAGATGGGTTCAAAAAACTCGCGGCATTGAAGAACATAAAACCGGGAGAGTTGCAATTGCCATTACGCATCATGCTGGTAGGAGGAAAATTCGGCCCCCCGGTGTTTGATATCGCGGCTATCCTGGGCAAAGGAGAAACAATCGCTCGCATCAACAGGGCGCTGGATGCTTTTGGCGGTTAGATTTCGTTTGTATCTTCCGGTGATGAAAAAAGCCACCCCTTTCTGGCCGATCATTATTGCCCTGGCCCTTCTCAAATTTATTCTGCCATTCTTATTGCAATCACCAGTATACGAACTGCAGCGGGATGAATACCTATATTATGAGCAAGGGCAAAATTTTGACTGGGGCTTTTTAGAAAACCCTCCCCTTCTATCCTATCTCGCCACAGTATCATCCTGGCTCGGAGGTTCTGTTTTCTGGATAAAATTCTGGCCCTGTTTGTTTGGTGCCGGAACTGTTATCATAACATGCCTGCTGAGCTCCGAACTGGGCGGCAAACGTTTCGCCCAGTTTATAGCGGGTGCTGCAATCATTTCAGGCGCCTACCTGCGTATACATTTTTTATTTCAGCCCAATTTCCTGGATATCTTTTTCTGGACATTATCCGTCTACGCGCTGGTAGTTTATATCAATTCCGGCAGGAATAGTTTTTTATACCTGTTTTGTTTTGCATTAACTTTTGGCTTCCTTGGCAAGTACTCCATTCTTTTCATTGCAGCTTCATTATTTCTTTCTTTACTGTTTAGTCAGTACAGAAAAGTTTTTGCTGAGAAAAAATTATACCTCGGCATCCTGATCGGTCTGCTGATCGTATCACAAAATGTTGTATGGCAATACCAGCACAATTGGCCCCTGGTAAGTCATATGAAAGAACTAAAGGAAACGCAGCTACGATACAATAGCCCTTTGAATTTTATTATCGAACAATTCCTCATGTTGCTACCAATGACGCTAATATGGGTTGGAGGATTGATTTGGTTATTGAGGCAATCGCAATGGCGTTTCATCGGCGTCGCTTATTTTATTGTGATCATTCTTTTGATCCTGGCCAGTGGCAAAGGCTACTATGCATTGGGCATTTATCCTCCTTTGCTGGCTGCAGGCGGCGTTGCCTGGGAGCGCTGGTCACGGGAAAGGTCCTGGATACGATATGGTGTCGCTATTTTATTTATTGGTTTAACCTGGCTGTTCATACCATTGGCATTACCGACACGAAGCCCCGAAAAGTTGGCCGCCCTCTATAAAAAGATCGGGATGCAACAGAAATGGGAGGATCAAAAAAATCACCCGCTGCCACAGGATTTTGCGGATATGCTTGGGTGGAAAGAACTGGCGGAAAAAACGGAGTCAGCTTTTAGCAAACTTCCTGATTCCATTCAATCAGGCACTCTTATCCTTTGCGATAACTATGGCCAGGCTGGGTCATTAAAATTTTATTCGAAAAATGAAAACTTGCGTCGCCGCGTTGCCAGTACAAGTGGTTCATTTATTTTATGGACACCTTTGAGTAAAATGGATTTCAGGAATATGATGGTTGTTGGACGGAAAATTCCAGATCATGAATTGTTCCGGCATTTCAAAACCGTCGCGGTTCTCGATTCCGTGACCAATACGTATTCCCGCCAGTTTGGAGATAAAGTTTTCTTTTGTGAAAATGTAGATGAGAAGGGATCAGAGCTGGCAAAACAGGAGTGGTTGAAAAGAACAGCGAGGTTTCGGAAATAGGCCGGTCCTCTCCAGTTTTTTTCTCCATTATTTCCGTGTTTTTCTCATGGCTTCCGCTTCGCGAAGAGTGATATTTGCAATGGATGTATATATCTTAATTAAATGTTCCGATATCATTAATTATCTGTGTCCAGAGAATTCAAAAAAATTGCCGAACGGCAAATCCCACATGATGCGGGATGGTTGTCTATTGCGGGTGACCGCACTAGGCGACGGTGGTGGAGGCGGGGGCGGGGCGGGCCCTGACAGGGGTGACGCTATAGGTATGCGATGCCGATTAATAAGGAGAAAATGAATTTAGACAGGTAATTAATCAGCATCGAAAAGCCAAAATCGTCCAGTATCTCGCTAACTTAAAAAGACGTTTCCTATATAATCGCTATCCCTGCCGCTCAATCATCTCCATTATCCCGATCAGACTGGTCCTGCCCAACCCTTCTATCATGAGCCTGTCTTCAGTTTTTAGTTTGAATAACCCACCAGTATCCTGGCTTGCCTGCGCAGCCGTACGTATACCGGGAATGACCACCGAGACTTCCTGGTAGCTCAGCACATAACTCAAGGCAAGTTCCGTTTTTGTACAGTTATATTTCTCACACAGTTCCCATACAGGCTCCAATGCCTGGCCCGACAAACGAATGATCTCTTCAGTCAACCGATTCTTTCGGTGATCGTTACTGGCAAACGAAGCCTGATTATCAAATTTACCCGTCAATAATCCGAATTGCAGCGGCATTCTTGCGATGATACCATATCCTTTTGCGTTGGCTCTTTTCACCAGATCCAGTGCCCGTTGATTAAGTACATTTAATACCAGTTGAAATCCATGGCCAACACCATTGTCCAGGAGATAATCCGCTTCGGGAGCAGGGTTAAAAGTATTTAGCGATAAACCCCAATACCTGATCTTGCCCTGTTGTTGCAACGACTGCATAGCTTCGATGCATTCACCCTGCTGCAAATGCAGAAGTTTGGCCGAATGAAGTTGGTAGTAGTCAATTGTATCCCGTTGCAGCCTGCGGAGACTC
>DASSFT010000260.1:0-2969 GCA_035694045.1 Chitinophagaceae bacterium | reverse complement strand
GCCGTTCCATTGGCTGACATAGGTACTGGCAAGCACCTTGCAAAAACTGGTAGGATGCACATCGAGAGAAATTAATTTCGATGCTGCGCCCGCATTTCTGGACAAAGTCCAATACTCTACATAACTCACATGATTCATGCCTGCCTGAACGTTGGGACCGTAGGTGCTCTGAGGATTGGCTCTTTTGTATTCAACAGTAAAGATGTCGGTTTGAGCTTCCCCACTGCCACTGTATATACCTATGGGAGCGTAGATACCTCCTGTGCCAACAGGAAAGTAAAAATCACCGCTCCCTTTTTTCTGCATGCGCCCATCGACAAAACTGTTTGATGAGGCCCCAGATACAGATGAGTTGTGAACCATGATCAGCTTTGCACCTCCTGTTGTCTTGATCTTACCATTTATCAATTGTAGATTCGAACTCGCGGCATTGTTATCTCCCGGAAGGGTTACGTCAGTAAGCAGTGTTGCGCCGAAGCCATTCATGATAAATTCCATTCTCACACCTGAGAATATACCTTCGACACTTATGTTTTGATTTGAGGTACCACCCAACTCCAGTTGGCTTGCTGTCCCGGGCAGTCCATTGGTTATTAGCGTTCCACCGATTTTAATATCGAGGTTGCCTTTCAACAATATTTTCCCCGAACTGCCGACGGGCGCAGAGTTGCCAACCAAATTGACCTGCGAGCCTGAACGGATGGTCAGGTTGCCATTAATTGTCATAACGTGATTGCCGCCGGAAGCTCCAGTTGTTACATGAAAGCGCGTACTGTTGGTACTAATAAAATCCACATTATTAAAGCTTGTACTAGCATTTAAGTCAGCATCAAAAGATTGGCTTGAACAATCCCATTCAAGGTTTCCATAAGCTGTACCAAGAAATACTGGTCCATTTGTACCGATAAGATTGTCGACTTTAGCTAACGAGTTTGCATTCCATGTGGCTGCGGGAAATGAACCGCCATTTTTTAAAATTTCCATTCTTGATCCGGAATTGAAGAACAAATTAGACGTAGTCGCCCCGGTGATATTGTCGCTTCCATAATCAAATTGTATGGTACCGTTTACCTGGACATTGCTGGTCGCATTCAAATCGATCGTTGTAAAAGAAGTACCGGTGCCAGGCACCAAACCATTAAATATTAATGTGCCATTTATAAGTCCAAATACTCCCGCTCCAAAACGAAGAGATATATTGACCGAACCAGTGCTTTGAATATTTGTCTCAAACGTTAATGTCGATCCCAGGTCCAATTGAAAACCCTTTGTTGCAGAGCTGGTACTTGTGGGGGTAAACATTCTTGTAATCGAGGCTGCTGTTGAATTAGTAACGGTAAATTTCACCGTGACATTTCCTGTAATAAGTAACGAAGACAGCAGTGGAAGGGCGTCAACCGTAATGGTAGCATTGGTATTTATTGTTAAATCATCACTTGCAGTAGGTGTTCCAATCGGCGCCCAGTTTGCTGCCAGGCTCCAATTGCCTGAGGCACCTCCAGCCCAGGTTCTATTGGTAGCGCGGGCACCACAGCAAAAGGCCAATATGAAGAAACAGAGTACAAACCTTTTCATTCAGGCAGATTTAGTGGCTGGGCAGGATTTGAAAAGGTTTTGCAGAGAGCAATGGATTGCTATGTAAATTAAACTATCTGCCCGAACAAAAAGCCTGGCTATGTTGATTTGTGTAAAAAAACGCAGAGCGGCGTCTTCTATACCGGTAAGGCCGCTCAACAGCGGCCATACCGGTACCATCAGGCCGCTGTGGAGCGGCCTGATGGTACTGCTACTTCTTCCTAAAGAATAGTCTCACCGGCACTCCGCTTAAATTGAAACGCTGCCGTAACTGGTTTTCGAGATAATTCTTATAGGGCTGCTTAATATCATCGGGGAAATTGCAGAAAAAAGCAAAGGAAGGTACAACCGTAGGCAGTTGCGTGACGTATTTTATTTTGATAGGATGCCCTCTTACCACTGGCGCATGATAAGCTTCCACCGCTTTCAGCATCACGTCATTCAATTCGGAAGTGGGGATCTTGCGATGACGGCTTTCATATACGTCCAGCGCTATTTCGATGGCTTTGAAAATACGGGTCTTGTCTTTGGCGGAAATGAAAAGAATGGGTACATCCGTAAAGGGGGCTATCCGCTCCTTTAATTGCTTCTCATAGTCTTTTGCTGTATTGGTGCTTTTTTCAACCAGGTCCCACTTATTGACGAGCAATACTATGCCTTTTCCTTTCCGTGCAGCCAGGCTAAAAATATTGAGGTCCTGGGCAGAGATGCCCTTGGTGGCATCGATGAGCAAGAGACATATATCGGCTTCATCCATCGCCCGGATGGCCCGGATGACGGAATAAAATTCGAGGTCCTCGTGCACCTTGGTTTTACGACGGATTCCTGCCGTATCTATCAACACAAATTCTTTCTGAAATAAATTATAATGCGTGTGGATAGTATCTCTTGTCGTACCAGGTATATCGCTGACGATCGTCCTTTCCTCGCCGATCAACGCATTTAGCAGGGAAGATTTGCCAACATTGGGCTGCCCGATGATCGCGAACTTGGGCAAAGCATTTTTTTCCTCTATTTCCTCAGATGAATCTTTCACGATCAGCTCGGCGACGGCATCCAGCAATTCACCGGTGCCGCTCCCGCTGGCAGAGGCAATAAAAAATATACGGTCAAATCCAAGGCTGTAAAATTCATTCGCCTCCAGCATGCGCTCATGATTGTCTACTTTATTGACCGTTAAAAAAACGGGTTTGGTGCTGCGGCGCAACAAGCCTGCCATCGAATCATCCAGTTCGGTCATACCCGTTTGCGCATCTACCATGAAGAGCAGGGCATCCGCTTCATCCACGGCGATCAATACCTGCTTGGCTATCTCCCTTTCAAACACATCGGCACTGCCTGCCACGAAACCGCCCGTATCGATGACATTGAATGTTTTCCCGTTCCAGTCGGCC
>DASSFT010000259.1:0-8130 GCA_035694045.1 Chitinophagaceae bacterium | reverse complement strand
TTCGATTCCCTGGTGACGTCGAAATAGGCATTTCGTATATCGGGAAGATCAAGTATGATCTTCCTGAAATCTGTAATCGTAACGGCCTTACAGGGTAGATTTGTTGCGGCAGAAGGATAATTGATATTTGCATCTTTAATTCCCTGTGGAGTTGCAATAAGTTCTTCAAAAGAAAAGTTCAGCTGGTTGCCCGGCTCAGTAATGACGTAGCAAAGCGCTTCCAGTATAGTAATACCGGGGTCATGCACGTTATGATCGGTCCAGGTTCGATTGGCTCTTTGTTGTAGCACACCGATCCCTTTTTCGCGAAGCGAACGAAAGAGCATGCTTTCCCTCGGAACCACGGACGATATCGGTAAAACAGTTTCTGGCATTCCTTCAATTTTATTCATACTCTAATCCACAATACACAAAGTCTGCTGCTCCGAAGGAGCCTGAAGTGGTTATCGTCAACATTAAAAACCTCCATTGTTTAAATTCCATTACTACATCCTTGGGAATGGCTGTGATATCGAAAGGGGGAAGGCCCATACCGAAGACTGGTGCTGCGGCGTTGATAACATAGCTGGCAGCCGGGTTTGCGCCCAACCCGATTATTGGGTATAGAAAAAAATTGTTTGGAAAGGGGTTACCGGATGACGGCGCCCCATTTAATGCCGGGATTGGCAGGTCGCAGGCATAGACCAGGCTGGTAGTAATTGTAAACGGAGCTCCTGTACCCCTGCCCGTTACAAAAATGCTTTTTAGTTTTTTAACCCCAACAGGGATTTCTATTATGGAAAAGCCCCCGCTGGCAATTGGTTTTCCGTCTGCACGCAGGTCTTTTAGGAACGATCTGGATTGCCATCCTCCAATTTTAATTGTGTCCTCCCCCTTGTGATAAAAAGAATCCTGCCAGTCCCAGAATTCCTGTTGTTTTGGCCGTTTTCCCTGCGTAAAGGAATTGTTTAAATCGGCCCTGCTTTTAATTGGCATGTTTTATCGTTTTAAAAAATTTTAAAAAACAAAAAAGTCAACCTCGATGATCATTGCACCAATTCCTGTGGCCATACCTGCTTCCGGGCATACAAATTCACCCGGACTCAGTACAGTAATATTGTGATCGGCTGCCGTTACTAAAATCGACCGGGAAGAAGAGGCCACAATTTCAAAATCCACTTCTTCTCCAATGGTATCAGGTCTTACAATAAAATCCTGGTCGCTTTCAACGAGATTATCCCTGATACGCATATCGCCAATACCCAGGCCCCTGTCAATATGATACAGTTTGAAATTGGTAACATAATCCACGTATTCCCGTTGCTCAACAAATGAAAGAATATTCGATTTGAAAATTCTTCCACCAAAAACAATGTCCTGGCCTTCTTCGTAAGCCCAGGGAGAAAGAAACCGTCTCAGTTCTTCGTTAAGCAGCCGGCCATAAAAATTCCCGTCAAATCCCGGTAACAAGCCGACGCTCATTTCCACCAATATTTGTTCATACTTCGGGTTATCGACATAAACCGTTGAGAACTCCGATTTGAGATCGCGCAGATATTCAGCCACCTGGCCCCTGATCACCGGGCTCACTTTAGGTTGAAATGGATTGATCTTATTACGCTTTCGCAAATCAGGAATAACCAGGAGAGTTACTGATCCGGGTTCCGCTTCAATACCACGGCCTGTATGCGGCAAACATTTTGTTTTATAAATGGATGGGAAAGCTTCCAGTACGAGATGCTCATAATCCCATAAGTTGACAGCCCGGTTTTTATGCCGCAACCGTTCACTAACCCTTCGATTGAAATCAAACTCCGGTTCTATTGCACTTCCACCAAAAGAACTAAAGGGTTGCCGTACCGTTTTAATAGCGGGATTGGTATTGATAAGCTTACTGATACTCTCGGCTGCAAGCGGCTCTTTTAATATGCCGGCTTCAGCGAGATCTTTTTGCAACGTAGCCTCCATCGCGTTGGGAAGAAGTATTGCTATCTTACCTGAACCCGAAGGATTTTTATAAAACTCCGCCTTTAACCAGAATAAACCATTTGCCCAAAATGGAGCATGATCGGAAATATCGTTGGGCATCGAAAACTCGATGATCCCTGAAGTTTGCAAGCCAAACGTAGTATCGATCTGGATAGCCGCCTCATTAAATGGTTTCCATTTTGTCCTGTCGAAATAATTCCATTTCACGTCATCGCGGGTTACCTCGACGTCCGGATCAGCGCCGCCATCAGCCATTTGAAACAGGATGCTGATATTTTGTGGAGGAATAATATTATTGAGGCCGATAAAAAAAGATCCCCAGGCAAATTGCGGCAATAAATTACCAGATGTTTCATCATTCATTGGCGTCAACCCAAATGGTTCAACATGAAAAACCTGGCTACCATTTACATCGGGCACATCAGAAGGAGCAAAGGAAAAACTGGCTGTATAATTAACGGCAAAATGACTGATCTTGGGAGTATATGGCGGGTTAGGCAACGGTTGACCAGGACTGGTTACTTTTATGACAGCTCTATCTGCATACTCCTTTGGGAAAACAGCATGCCCAAATGCATTGTCGGGGGCATTCAGCATCAGCCGGCCAAAGCCTTCTGTCAGGCCCGGATCGAATGCCTTTATTTCTGGTAACGGAATGGAGCCAAATGCCGGTAAGGAAAGATCAATAGTATAAATATCCTTTAATAGCTTTTGGCCACCTGAAGAAGTATCTGTTCTGAATAAAAATATATTGGGAGTTGCACCAGTTTTCCATTTTTTCCTGTCCAAAATGGAAAATTGCGCCGTAAACGAATTGTTAGTAGGAACAACCGTGTAGTCTTTATAATAATCCTGGAAACCCAGGTTATCGTTTGGCAGGTTAGCCCATGACAGCTCTATCTGGAGACCAGTCAGGTTCTTTGAAAATATTTCCCGGCTTCCAAAATAAAAATTAGAACCGATAGCAGGTATCGGACCAAAAGGCAGAAACGGTTGCGAAGGATTAACTGGTCCGTTATCTCCCTGCAACGCCATATTCGTGACGCCTTTTACGTCAAGGGTGATGCTGACGTTTGAGATTTTTATGCCTCTTAGCTGTTCATACAGGTAAACTGTATTAGCATGATTTAGATTTACCTGGATCATTGGAAGTGTATTGTCGACAGCTTCTTTATGAACAACCGGATCAAAATCGACAATAGGTGGGTCCATTACATCCAGTTTTATCTGGAACCGGAGTTGGCTGTCTGCCTGTTTTGAAATGGTAACATTACTGAGAGGGAGCCAGTCTTTCTCACCTGTTGCCCACAGCACAAAAGCTTTTTCCAGGTCAGCATCCTGGACAAGTTTCAGGGGATGATTAATATGGTCAAAGATTGAAGCAGAATGGGTAGCAAATTTGGCGGCACCGATCGCTGCAATGATCGCGTCCTGTAATTCGTCGGCTGACTCAAAGAAAACTCCACGCACCACTTCGAGCTGCTGCATGATCGAATCGTCGGCAATGGTGGTCCTGAGCGCATCAAACTGGTCATGGCTGATGCGATACGATTTGCAATCCACTGTTAGCGTGATCTGCCGCTGGCCTTCTCTTAATAAAAACATAATGGATGCAACAGCAAACCCTGCTTTACCCTCGATCATGGTTTTTTCACTGGGCGCCTTGCCAACTTGTGATTCCCCGAAAGGACTCCAGTATGCACCCTCTTTTGGTAAGGGACTTGCGATACCATCCGCTGAATCCGCTTTTGGTGCAGCATACACGCGCGACTCATTCAACTCATCTACCAATATACTACTGAGTTTTGCTATCTGAAATTTCGATACGGTCAGCTCCTTGTCCGTAGTAAAGATGATCGGGCTACCATTTTCGGCTTTGCCCGCGAGCAATTCAAGATCTTCCGGCAAAACAAAAGGCTCTGCGATATTATTCGCTGGTTCAAATACTACGTTTGCCTTTTCCGCAATGGCCTTATGCCTTTGAAATTGAAGTACCTTTTGGTAATAGAAGTTCAAATGTTCCCTGGAAAGCTGGTTGATATCCTGTTTCAACACGTCCATCAGTCGTAGGAAAGCAACCATAAGGGCTATCTGTGGAGGAAGGTCTTCTCTTGACGAAAGCCTGGAAATAAACTGGCTGATCTCATTCTCTTTCGGGAAAAAATCATCCCATTCCCCAAACGGTGAATTAGAGAGATCGTAAAAGCGGATTATGGCGGCCAGTTTTGCCACGTAAGTAAGGAAATACTCCATGTCACGCCCGTCCACCAATACATTTGCAGTTTTTAATTCAGATGTATAGCGGGCTTTCTGGCTGGTGCCATCCCTAAAAATATTGTCCGGTATATTGCTCATTTTATTCCCGGAATTTTATTTTGCCAGTTGTAGATTGTTTGAAATCATTTCATTCACATCTGAGCCTTCGTTTAAATAGAATGGGTATACGAAATTGAACCTTGAATTCGTAGACCGGATCGTATAGTTTAGCTCTATCAGGATCAATCCATCATGCACTTCTACCGTATTAATATTAATGCTATCAAGTTCAATTCTCGGTTCGAAATACAGGATTGCATTCTCGATAAGCTCTTTCACAAAAGCTATCAATGTTGTGGTGATTGGTTCAAAGAGCATCACATCGAGGTTACAGCCAAAACGTGGTTGCATCACCCTTTCACCTGGTCTTGTTCCCAGCAGGATATTGAGGCTTTGCACAACATCTTCTTCTTCGGAAACCATTATGACCGTTTCATTGGGTTTATTGAATGCCGGCGGAAAACTCCACCCTGTGCCTAAAAAGGTTTTATCAGTAATCATGTTATAGAATAGGTTCTGGCACCTCTTTATGTGAGCCGGTGAAAAAAATTTTTTACCCAATCATGACTGTAAATTCTCCTAACAGGATGCTGCCGCCATGTGCTGTTGAATCGCCCATTCTTGCCGCAGGCATTCCACCGATAAATACCGTGGAAGATCCTGCGATTATAGTGTCAGGCGGACCTGTACAGGTTGCCGTATCTCCCACAACGGCCGCAGGTAGTCCACCAATTAATACTGTAGGTACACCCGGGCCAATGCAGGGACCGCCAATATGGGGCACCGGCGGTACACTGGTAATTATCATCGGGCATAAATGCATATCAGTTAATCTTGCTGCAGGAGGCATACGTGTAGTTTTTTAATTGATCTGTACAAGTGATCCTTTTAATTTGGCAATGGCGCTGCTGCTGACTTCCAGTCCTGCTGCGCCTTCTGCCTTGAACTCGGCCTGTGCTTTCTGCTTCAGGTTCATTCCTTCAATTTCAATATCGCCGCTTGATGCTTTCAGTATCATTTTTTTTGCACTTTCCATAGTGATCCCATCCTTATTCATCAATATCTTATTGCCATGCTGGTCCTGGAGCGTAATCCCTTCAGCACCGCTTTTTTCAGAAATAATAAGTTTGTTCCCACCTTTTGTTTGAAATGTCATGCTGGGGTCCTCATCATTGAACCGAATCTCCATTTCACTGGAGAAAAAAAATCCCTTTATCTTATTTGAATCTTTAGGTTGAATAGCAGCCGGGAGCTTGGAACTATTCATCATCCCGATAATCACTGCATTTCTTGGATCATTGTCGATAAAACCGATAAGAACTTCATCGCCGATATTCGGTCGGAAAAAAGAACCTCTTTTTTTACCGGCATCGAGCGTAGCAACCCTGGCCCATGTACCATTTCCGCCAGGATCGACCATTGGAAGCTTGATGAGTACACGGTCTTCACCCGCGGGATCTTTTTCCAGTTGCGATACGACCCCGGTGTGCAATCCCTGTATATCCGGTATCAAACTCTTTGCTGCCGGGCAGGAAGGAATAAACTGGCTTGCGAACCATTCCGGGTCCATACCAAACTGAACTGAAGTAGTCCATCCACCATTAGCCAGGTCATGCCTGATGGCAGCAACTAATACCTTTCCATTAAAACGATCACCAAAACCTTTTAATTCAACGATGTCACCCGGCTTTACACCTGCAAATCCATCGAAGCTTGCACGTCCGCGGATCTTTGCCATCCTCGATTTTTGCCAGTATGAATCGGCCCATGATTGCAGCTCTTCCTGTGAAATATTTCCTCCATGACGTAGTACCATTTCTTTGAGTCCTGTAACATCGGCCAGTTGAGCCGCTGTAAAATTTCCATTGTCTTTTATCTTCGATGGATCCTGGCCATTTATTTCCAGCAGTTCCTGGCTGCTTTGGTCCCATGATATCGCTTTTACAGCTTTATATTGATTACGTGCATCCATTTCTGCATCGAACTCGTGTATGGTAGCACCGTATTGAAGTGTGAGTACCGGCTTAGTTGAAAAGTCTGGCGCTTTGATGGTTGCCGCACCATTATTTATCAATACCAACTTGCCGTTTATATCCATTCTTGTAACCAGGAAATCCCAATCACTGGTATCGTACTGCACCATTTCAGGAAATTTCTTTTTTGTGTCCTCTATAGAAGTAATGGTCAACTTATGATTGCCCAATAACGTATCTGCGATGTCACTGTCCTTTTGGTCGACATAGTATGCGCTTTTGCGTCCAAGCGCCATACGAAATGATTTGTCTTTGCATTCAAGCATTAATTGCGAAACGCCGCCTTTTCTAACTACGATCCCATGCTTGACAATAATACCTTTGAAAATGGAGTCCTCATTCGACTGGTGTCCGGCGAATATTTCAATTTCCTTACCGGGGAGAAAAACTGTTCCGCTACTCACGGCGAAATCAGTCTTGGAAGGCTCCCCGTCAATAATAGTCAGCTTTGCAGATGGAATACGGTTAGCTTCTTTGATTACCACCACAGCATAAACCTGGGTGGTTTGAGGAATAGCCTGCCCATCAACTTTAACAGTGAATGTTACTGCTGCTCCCTTAACTTTTGCTGGTATGGTTTGATCATCTGCCATCGTCTATTTTTCTATCGGCGGAAAAAAAATTTTTGTTCCCGGTTCAAGGTTCCTGAAATTGTACAGGTTGTTGGCCTTAGCCACCTGTATGTAATAAGCAGGGTCTTCATATACCTGGTACGCCAGCATGGGAAGCGTGTCACCTGCTTTCACCACCCGCAAATGAGTTATATCCGGAGACGCTCGCGCTTCCTGCCTTACTCGCAATTCATTCTCAACCGTGGAAGTAAATTTTGCCTTGGCCAGTGCTCTTAACGGTGTACCATCGGGACGAAACAATTTGAAGTTGATCGTCATTTCACGCAACACGCATTTAAAAAGCAGCTCACCCCATTGGATAATCAGGTAGGGAGGTTGGTGGATCTCTCCTTTATAGTTGTACACAACTTTTTTGAATTTTTCAATATCGGGCCATACACCTTCTTTGCTTTCGCCCTGTATGCCAGCATCATCGGTAGATTTGAATGTACCAGGCAATGCACCCGTTTTATCGAAAAAAAAATCGAAATCGATATCCTCCGGCTCTATTTTATCAAATTTCATCTGCTGCGACTTTGTGCCTGAGGCCTGTTGGTCTTTGTACTTGACCTTGTACGACCGGGTGTATCCTTCCGGGTTAACCAGTGTTACGAATTCACCTTCGGAGATCTTTTTGCTTTCTTCAAACCCTGAAGATTTATAGGCCGTGATTTTTACCTTGGCAAATTCAGATGACATACTATCGTTCCTTTTTTTCTTTTAGTATCTCCAGCACTTTTTCTACGCAAAGGCTGATGAGCTGATCCGATTGTCCTTCACCCTCCTCCGCAGCTTTGGGACCTGCTTCGGCACTGGCACCTCCTGGTTTCTTTTCACCTCCCGCATCGACTACGGTTTTGATATGCAGTTCGCGTAACTCGATTGCCATTTCTTATTATTTTATAATGGTGAAATACTGGTATCTCAATTCTAGTGACTCGATCAGTATCTTACTATCCATCGCGCTCAGGTCTTCCACTGCCCATTTCTTTGGCCACGCCTGTTTGACGGCCCAGGTCATCAGCGGTTCATGTTCTTTATTCAGCAATTTGATCTCCAGGTCAACCGGTCGTATCTGCAGGTTTTGAAACGAGTTAAGACACCATTTGATCAGTGATGAATCGGTGACCAGGGCGCGTTTCAGGACCAGGTTTGCAAATTTTGTCCGCACCGGAAGCTCATGTTCAAACCTGTTTTCCCCG
>DASSFT010000258.1:0-3747 GCA_035694045.1 Chitinophagaceae bacterium | reverse complement strand
TCTTTTAGCTTTTGGTGGTCTTGATATAGTGGTCAATAATGCCGGTTTATCCATATCCAAGCCCATAGAAGATCATAATGAGCAGGATTGGGATCTTTTGTATGATGTGTTGGTAAAAGGACAGTTCCTGGTCACACAAATAGCCGTCGAGACAATGCGCAAGCAGGGGCTTGGCGGAGATGTTTTAAATATTGTCAGTAAAAACGCGTTAGTAAGTGGGCCCAACAACGCGGGATATGGTTCAGCGAAAGCGGCACAGTTGCATTTGTCAAGGTTAAATGCGGCCGAATTGGGAAAGGATAAGATAAGGGTGAATGCTGTAAATCCCGACGCAGTAATAGCCGGTAGCAATATATGGAGCGGGGGATGGGCAGAGGGCCGGGCAAAAGCATACGGCATTTCAGTAGAGGATCTTCCGAAATATTATGCCAGCCGTACTTTGCTGAATGAGGTCATTTATCCAGAAGACATTGCAAATGCCTGCTTTGCACTGGTAGGTGGTTTGCTGAAAAAATCGACGGGGAATGTGTTGAACGTAGATGGTGGAGTATCTACTGCATTCCTGAGATAAAAATCTTATATTCAACTAGCCGGACTTCAGTTCTGCACGGAATAGTCAATTCAAATTTTTCTCATAAGCAGTTAGTTTGACGAGCAAAGCTGGTTGTTTCTACAACCAGCTTTCATTCATCTAAAAACAGGTTATGGCAAGAATAGCATTTAAAATGAAATTACACGAGGGCTTTGAGGAAGAGTATAAGAAAAGACATGATCAACTCTGGCCTGAACTGGAAGCCCTGCTCCGGGAGACCGGCATCAGCGATTATTCTATTTTTTTAGATAAGGAAACCAATTTTCTTTTTGGAGTATTAAAGGCCAGCGATCCTTCGGCCCTCGACAATCTTCCTTCCAGGCCTGTGATGCAAAAATGGTGGGCCTATATGAAAGACATCATGCAAAGTAACCCGGATAATTCGCCGGTAAGCGTTCCTCTCAAAGAAGTTTTCTACCTTCCCTAAACGATCTGATATGAAACTGTCAAAAAAACTCATACAGGAACATAACGAAGGTGTTCTCGCCGATCATAGAAAGCAATTTGATTTTATTGCTGGAAACACCAGTTCTGTCGAAGAACTGATTCAAAAACTCGTCGAATTCCAGGTGGCAGTACCCAGCTGGGCGCTTGGTTCAGGAGGAACAAGGTTCGGCCGTTTTCCCGCTGGTGGCGAGCCAAGGAACCTGGAAGAAAAAATTGAAGATGTAGGTTTGCTGCATGCATTGAACCAGTCAAGCGGCGCTATCTCATTGCATATACCCTGGGACATTCCCAAAGACGCGCAGTCCATAAAAGCTCTTGCAGCCATGCACGGGTTAAAGTTCGATGCTGTAAATTCTAACACTTTCCAGGATCAGCCGGACCAGGCATTGAGTTATAAGTTCGGATCCCTGCAGCATGTTGACAAAGCGGTAAGACAACAGGCTATCGACCACAACATAGAAGTGATCAGGCAAGGGATCGAACTCGGATCAAAATCTTTAACCGTATGGCTAGCCGACGGGTCCTGTTTCCCCGGTCAATTGAATTTCAGGAAAGCATTTCAGCGCACGCTGGAAAGTTTGCAGTCGATTTATGCGGCCTTGCCGGTTGACTGGAAAATGTTTATCGAATACAAAGCTTTTGAGCCTAATTTTTACTCCATGACTGTCGGCGACTGGGGTCAGTCCTATTTATATGCCAGTAAACTGGGTCCAAAGGCTTTTACGCTGGTGGATCTTGGACATCACCTGCCGAATGCGAATATCGAACAGATCGTTTCGCTGTTATTAATGGAAAATAAACTGGCAGGTTTTCATTTCAATGATTCAAAATATGGCGATGACGACCTGACTGTTGGCAGCATCAACCCTTACCAGCTTTTTTTGATCTTTAATGAACTGGTAGAGGGAATGGACGCGAGAGGAATGAGCCACGCCAATGACCTCGGCTGGATGATCGATGCTTCTCATAATGTAAAAGACCCGCTGGAAGATCTTTTGCAATCGGTAGAAGCTATCCTGGTGGCCTACGCGCAGGCGTTGCTGGTAAATAAAAAAGAATTGAAGGCTGCCCAGGAGGCCAATGACGTGGTCAAAGCGCAGGAGATTTTGCAAGCGGCGTATCGCACGGATGTGCGTCCGCTGGTCGCCGAAGCAAGATTGAGAGCGGGAGGGGCCTTGCAACCTATACAGTTATTTCGTAGTTTGAAAGTGAGAGAGGAGCTTGTAAAGGAGCGGGGGAAAAAAACGGTAGCAACGGGGTTATAACGGTGAGGGGGTGAGTGGTGAGTCGTTAGTTTTGACGTCTAAACTAATTTGTATGTTCTTAAAACTTGCTCACACAAAACTGGACGTTTATCAGCTTTCCCGTTCATTGGTTTTAAGTTGTTATCAAACCACGAAACTCTTTCCTAATGAAGAAAAGTTCACTTTAGTTCAGCAAATCCGCAGAGCTGCTATATCTGTACATCTAAACCTTGCCGAAGGATGTTCCCGGATAACTATGCGGGAAAGAAAACGATTTTTCGAAATATCCAGAAGTTCGGTGATTGAGGTAGATACAGCTTTCGACCTTGGATATGAGTTATCCTATGTTACTAAGGAGCAGTTGAATCCGCTTGAGGAACCTATTACCAGGACTTTTAAAATATTAAGCGCCATGATCAAGAAGAATGACTCACAGTCGACAACTGACTCTTCAACACTCACCATTGACCACTGACCACTCACCCTCCTCAATGAACAAACCTCCTGTCATACTAGTCTTCGACGTTGGCAAGACAAACAAAAAGTTATTGCTGTTTGACCACCATTACAATGTAGTGCATGAAGAAAGTACAAAGCTTGAAGAAATAAAAGATGAAGATGAGTTTGAATGCGAGGATGTAGCTGCATTGACAGACTGGATAAGAACTTCTTTTGACAGGTTGCTGCACGATGAACGTTTTCATATCCGGGCGATCAATTTTTCCGCTTATGGTGCCAGTTTTGTCTACCTGGATGAGCGGGGACAGGTAATCGGTCCTTTGTATAATTATCTAAAGCCTTTTTCCAGGCAACTGCAAAACCAGTTTTATAAAACTTATGGCGGGGAAAGCCTGGTGGCCAAACAAACAGCTTCTCCCGTGCTGGGCAATTTAAACTCAGGCATGCAGTTATACAGGCTCAAATATGAAAAACCCGAGGTTTTTGAAAAAATAAAATACGCATTGCACCTTCCGCAGTACCTGAGTTACATCCTTTGTTCAAAGATAAATTCGGATATCACCAGTGTAGGTTGCCACACCAATCTCTGGCACTATCAGCAAAACAACTATCATCGTTGGGTAAGAGATGAAGGCGTCCTGGAAAAGCTGCCAGCGATTTTGCCCTGTACTGAACTGGCGTTGGAGTTGGAGGATCACATTGCTTTTGGAGCGGGGTTGCATGATAGTTCGGCAGCATTGATCCCTTACCTGGCTTCTTTCCGCGAACCTTTCGTCCTGGTTTCCACGGGCACCTGGTGTATCAGCCTGAACCCTTTTAATCATAGCCAGCTTTCCGATTACGAACTGGATAACGATTGCCTTTGCTATTTGTCCTATGAAGGAAAACCGGTAAAAGCTTCCAGGCTGTTTGCAGGATACGAGCATGAACAACAGGTGAAGCGACTGGCCAACCATTTTGGCAAGCCAGAGGATTATTATACCACAGTCAAGGCCGACCCGACAC
>DASSFT010000257.1:0-3816 GCA_035694045.1 Chitinophagaceae bacterium | reverse complement strand
CCATCAAAGTAAACTTACCCTGATGTCCGAATCATTGCGTAACGATGGCCGCATCTGGGTACCCAAAAAACAAAACGATACCCGCAAACCCAATGATATACCGGAAGACGAAAGGGATTATTACCTGGAGAGAAGGTACCCGGCATTTGGAAACCTGGTACCCCGCGATGTTGCCTCCAGGGCTGCCAAAGAAAGATGTGATGCTGGTTACGGAGTAGGTACTACCAAACAAGCCGTTTATCTCGATTTCCGTTACAATCTTATCAATAAATATGGTAAGGCCGAAGCCAGTCGCCTGGGTATCGAAAACCCGGATGAAGCCAAGCTGGTAGAGTTGGGAAAAGAAGTGGTGAAAGAAGAATACGGCAATCTTTTCGATATGTATGAAAAGATAACAGCTGAGAATCCTTACGAAGTGCCGATGAGGATCTATCCGGCTGTGCATTATACCATGGGTGGATTGTGGGTGGATTATGAATTGATGACGACTGTCCCTGGTCTTTACACATTAGGTGAAGCCAATTTCAGTGATCATGGCGCCAACCGGTTGGGTGCCTCTGCATTAATGCAGGGATTGGCAGATGGTTATTTCGTACTGCCATATACTATCGGTAACTACCTGGCAGATGAGATCGGTACCAAGCCTATACCTACGACGCATGAAGCATTTGCAACAGCAGAAAAAGGGGTCATCGAAAGGATCAATACATTGATGACGATAAAAGGTAAGCGTACAGTTGAAAGCTTTCATAAACGCCTTGGCAAGATCATGTGGGAAAAATGCGGCATGGCCCGTAATGCAAAAGATTTGCAGGAAGCCATCAATGAAATACAGGTACTAAAGAAAGAATTCTGGAGCGATGTAAGAATTCCGGGCGGTACCGATGAAATGAACCCCGAGCTGGATAAAGCTGGCCGGGTGGCCGATTTCATCGAACTGGGTGAATTGATGTGTATCGACGCTTTACACCGCAACGAAAGCTGTGGCGGTCATTTCCGCGAAGAATTCCAAACACCCGATGGCGAAGCATTGCGAAAAGATGATGAATACATGTATGTCGCCGCCTGGGAATTTAAAGGCGAGCATAAATGGGAGTTGCATAAAGAAGAATTGAAGTATGAAGAGGTGAAGCCGACGCAGAGAAGCTATAAGTAAATTTGACAATTCGACAATTTGGCAATTTGAAAATGAGGGAGTTTGGGAAAGCGATTGTTTTAAACACGACGGTGCAGGGGAAAAAGACGGAAAGGAATTGGCGTTTTAACGACAGAATTTTGTTTTAAAACAATCAAAATTGAGAAAACAACATCGTCGAACATTATTTAGAAGTTTGAAACTGCGGTAATTTGATGAAAAATCTTTTTACCATCATTAAACTTTTAAATTATGAGAAATGATAAGGAGAATGTTATACTAAATAAAACAATTGAGTTTGCTTTGGCATCGATTGAATATGTTGAACAGTTGGAGCGGGAAAAAAAGTATGTGATTGCGAGACAACTTTTGAGATCGGCAACTTCAATAGGGGCGAATGTACATGAAGCGCAAAATGCTGAGAGCAAACCTGATTTTATTCACAAATTCAAGGTGGGGGCCAAGGAAGTTGACGAGACAAAATATTGGTTGATACTTTGTAAAAATTCAGAAACTTATCCATCCTGTGATCACTTGTTTGGATTACTTGGTGAAATTGATAAAATAATGACTAAGATCATATCGACAAGTAAATCTGGCGTACAGAGCCGGTAAATTGTCGAATTGCCGAATTGTCAAATTAACACATTTGTAGATGGAACATTACACAATGAATCTTACATTGAAAGTCTGGAAGCAGAAGAATGCGGCCACTCGCGGCGGTTTTGAAACTTACCGGGTGAAAGATATTTCTTCTGAGATGTCGTTCCTTGAAATGTTTGATGTACTCAATGAACAACTGATCCATGAAGGTAAAGACCCGATCGCGTTTGATCACGATTGCCGCGAAGGTATCTGTGGCGCGTGTTCAATGTATATAAACGGACGCCCACACGGTCCCTGGCCAGGCACAACTACCTGCCAGTTGCATATGAGAGCTTTTAAGGATGGAGATACCATCGTGGTTGAACCCTGGAGAGCCAATGCATTCCCGGTTGTAAAAGATCTTGTAGTTGATCGCACGGCTTTTGACAGGATAATACAGGCCGGTGGATTTATTTCGGTGAATACTGGAGTTTCTCTTGATGGCAACACGATACCCATTGAAAAAGACAAAGCCGACAAAGCTTTTGCCGCAGCAGCCTGTATCGGTTGCGGAGCTTGTGTAGCTGCCTGTAAGAATTCATCGGCTATGCTGTTTGTTTCTGCAAAAGTGGCCCACCTGGCTCTTCTGCCACAGGGTAATGTAGAAAGAAAGAGAAGGGTAGAGGGAATGGTGTCACAAATGGATAAAGAAGGATTTGGTAGTTGCACGTTCACAGAAGCCTGCGAGGCCGTTTGTCCAAAAGAGATATCGGTAACGAATATTTCCCGACTTAATGCGGAATATGTACTGTCAGGGCTCACCGCAGATAAACAACACGGGGCCTAGCTTTCCGGAACCCGGCCATAGTTTCTCTATAAGAATCTTCATTCACAGCCTGATTTGGGTCAATTTCGACCTTGCAAAACCCCTTTTTTCCAGAATTAGGAGGAGTGCGTAGCTTTAAGGCAATAAAAAGCACGAATTTTACGATTTTGTGTATAAACTCGCTGCTTTTGAGAGGTTTGTGTCCAATATTGTTGATAATCCTGTCCGTATTGTTATCTCTCAGGAGCAGTGCGCAAATTCCCGTTTTTTCATCTCCCGCATCGAATTTCCGCCAAAAGACACTTAAAGTGACTGATAGTTTAAGAATTGATACAGCCAGTGTCATTCCCAACACTTTTAAGATTGACAGTATTGACCCTGCTGATTACCGGCTTGATTTCATTAACGCCATGTTGTACTGGAATAAAAAACCGACCCTGGATTATATCACTGTCAGGTATCGTGTCTTTCCATATAAGCTTAACCCGGTCACCCAAAGAATGCGATACGACAGCATCATGAACAATATGTCGATAAGGCCATACGAATTCAGTAACGAGCTGACCGACGAGCAAAAAGGGATATTTAATTTCGGTACCATAAAAGCAGAGGGGAGCATCGGAAGGCAAATGGCTTTTGGCAATAGCCAGGATGCAGTTTTTAATTCTATTCTCAATCTCCAGCTAAGCGGCATGCTTGGAGACAGCATCGAATTGCAGGCGGCCATTACCGATAACAACATCCCGGTGCAGCCCGACGGCACCACGCAACAGCTAAACGAATTTGACCAGGTCTTTTTACAGTTTAAAAAGAAGGGCTGGCAATTAAACCTCGGCGATATCGATATTCGCCAGAATGAAAGTTATTTTTTGACTTTCTATAAGCGATTACAGGGAATCTCTTTCCAGACCACGAATCGTATTTCAAGGGGACTTGTATCAAAGACCCTGGCCAGCGGATCCATTGCGAAAGGAAAATTCACACGCAATATCATTCGGGCCCTCGAAGGGAACCAGGGGCCTTACCGGTTGCAGGGCGCCAACAACGAGTTCTTTTTTATCGTGCTTGCCAATACGGAACATGTCTTCATCGATGGGGAATTATTACAGCGCGGAGAAGACCAGGACTATGTGATCAACTACAACACTGCAGAGATCAGTTTTACACCTAAAAGAATGATCACGAAAGACAGCCGCATACAGGTTGAGTTTGAATATGCAGACAGGAATTACCTCAATGCAAACCTGTATGTGAACCAGGAATTCACTAT
>DASSFT010000256.1:0-6351 GCA_035694045.1 Chitinophagaceae bacterium | reverse complement strand
TCATCGCCTTCAGCCAACCATCCAATATTTTGAAACTATTCTCACCAAAACCAATAACTTTTCCATCGTTATACTGGATGACATACACTGGAGCCAGGAGATGGAACAGGCCTGGGAGTATTGTAAATCTCATACCTCGGTTTCTTTAAGTATTGACCTGTTTTTCATCGGTATCCTGGTTTTCCGCAAAGAGATCAGGGAAAAACAACACTTCGTTATTCGTTTCTAATTGAGAAGTTCCCATTTCGCCCGATAGTCCTGAGTGAAGCGAAGGATCGGGATTCGGATTTCAAATTCGTAGTCAGCCTATTTATGAAATTTACTATTTCAGTTTTTATTGTCCTGTTCGCTACTGCCCTGCATTCCCAGGACCTCAGCGAGTATCGGAAAGAAACTTTTACTACTAACAAGGGTAGCCTGTATTATCGCATCTTATACCCGGCTTCATTTGATTCAATCGCCAGCTATCCCTTGCTCGTTTTCCTG
Organism: Chitinophagaceae bacterium; assembly: GCA_035694045.1. Taxonomy (GTDB): domain Bacteria; phylum Bacteroidota; class Bacteroidia; order Chitinophagales; family Chitinophagaceae; genus VBAT01. The sequence continues at coordinate 5,865 of DASSFT010000256.1, read as the reverse complement.
CATGGCGCTTTTGAAAAAGGAAATGATAATGAAGCTCAGTTACGGATCGGGGGAAGGTATTTTTTGCGCGAGGAAAACAGGAAAAATTTTCCGGCAATAATTATATTTCCTCAGTGCCCTCTCGATGATAGCTGGGCCTTTTTCAATACAGGAATTGATTCATTGACCGGTCTCGCCAGCTCCTGGGATTTCCCGTTCCGGAAACAGCCAACCCCCGTCACCGGTTTGCTAAAACAATTACTCGATAGCTTATTGTCTATGCATTTTATAGATAAGTCCCGCGTTTATATCGGTGGATTATCGCAGGGAGGCATGGGTGTGTATGATATGGTAGCCCGCTACCCTGATGTATTCGCCGCCGCTTTCCCGATCTGCGGGGCCGGCAAGACCGGTACCTGCAAGCAGTTTGCGGGAAAAATTGCTCTTTGGATATTTCACGGATCGGATGATGAAATTGTTCCCACGTATTTTTCGCGTGATTTTTACAAGCGGCTCAGCCAACTCAATGCAGATGTAAAATATTCGGAATATCCCGGTGTACATCACAACAGTTGGGTCAATGCGTTCGCTGAAAAAGATCTTCTCTCATGGCTTTTTAGTAAATCAAAGAAGCAATAAAACCTTTACTTTTGCGAAGCTGAATTGGTGCAGCTAATCAGTTCATCAATACACTCACAAAATCTTCATAGTTTAATGACGATAGGTCTTCTCAAGGAACCGGGCCATGAAACAAGAGTATCGCTTCTTGCTGAAGCTGTCGCCACTCTCACAAAAAAAGGGATTAAGGTCCTGGTAGAAAACGGGGCGGGCGATAAAGCTTTCTGTAGCAATATGGATTATGAGCAGGCCGGTGCAGAGATCAAAGAAAAAAAAGATGTACTCCAGGCTTCCGATGTTATTTTAAGTATTCATTACCCACTGCAATCGGCGATGTCTGAGATCCAGTCCAAAATTCTTATTGGCGTTTACCAGCCTTTATACAATGCCGGGTTGATGCAACAATGGGCTAACCAGGGGATCACCACTTTTTCCCTGGATATGTTGCCCCGCACCACCCGTGCACAAGCCATGGATGTATTGAGTTCACAGGCTAATATCGCGGGTTATAAAGCTGCTGTAATGGCTGCTCAACTCTATCCCCGCTATTTTCCGATGTTTATGACCGCAGCTGGAACAATTAAGCCAGCCAAGGTATTGATATTGGGTGCAGGTGTTGCCGGTTTACAGGCAATCGCCACTGCGCGAAGAATGGGCGCCGTTGTTGAAGTATTCGATACAAGACCTGCTGTGAAAGAAGAAGTGGTAAGCTTGGGAGCAAAGTTCATTGAAGTAGAAGGAGCTGCTGATGCCAGCAAAGCCGGGGGCTACGCGGTAGAACAATCCCAGGAATTTATGCAACGTCAAAAGGCCAGGATCGCTGACAGCATTGCGAAAGCCGATATTGTTGTTACCACCGCCCAGATACCCGGGAAAAAAGCGCCGGTGTTGGTAACCGAAGACATGATCAGCGCCATGCGCAAGGGTTCGGTGATCATAGATATTGCCGCGGCCACAGGTGGCAATACTCCCGTGACAAAGAATAACGAGACGATCGTCTATCATGGAGTCACTATTATTGGCAATTCCAACTTGCCTGCCACCATGCCATCGGATGCAAGCAGGATGTATGGAAAGAATGTGTTGAATTTTTTACAACTGATAATAAATAAGGAAGGACAGCTGAACCTGAATTGGGATGATGACCTGGTAAAAGGAAGTTGCGTGACGCACGGAGGCGAGATAACGAATGAAAGGGTAAAGACATTAGTGGGGGTGAAGTCGGATGGATTTGGAGAGGTGTAGGGCCTCCCCAAGCCCCTCCGAGGGAGGGGTTTTTAAGACTCCGATAATTTGAAGTTGTCATTTGATATTTACTTGAAAAATGGTGTTGCCGGCTGCGGGTCCCTGATCGGCTTTGTTGCGTCGCACTCTTGTACGTTCGGTTCATTACTCAGCAATAAAAATTGAAAAATGGAATCGTTTTTAAATTGGATCACCGTAAATCAGCAGATCATCTACATCGTGATCCTGATGATATTTGTAGGTATCGAGGTCATTGGCCATGTACCAAGTGTATTGCATACGCCATTGATGAGTGGTGCTAATGCTATTCACGGAGTTGTCATTATCGGTGCCATCATTGTCATGGGCAAGGCCGAAGATGATAATTACCTCGCACTTATATTGGGTTTTTTGGCAGTCGTTCTTGGGACATTAAACGTTGTCGGGGGCTTTGTGGTGACTGACAGGATGCTGGAGATGTTTAAGAAAAAACCCAAGAAACAAGAACCAGGCTCCAAATAAAATCCTAAGAAACAAGAACCAAGAACCAAATAAATTAAAAAAAAGAAAAAGCACCAAAAAGCAAGAAATAGGAACGAAATAAATAAAAGGAAAAAACACAAATAATCGGTGAAAAGCTCATGAATGCCGAACTGGGAAGCTCGAAATTCGAAGAAAAAATTTGAAAATGGGAATTTCGAAACTCGAGGAAGAATCCGACGGAAAGGCACAAAATGACAGGGAAGGGAGTAAGAAATATGATTTGGAGGAACGAACAGCGCTATTTGCGGAAAGAGTGAGAGATTTTTGTTTGAAGTTGCCAAAGAATGCGGCTAATGCTGAATATGTTCCGCAATTGATTCGGGCAGGCAGTTCCCCCGGAGCTAATTATATCGAAGGAAATGAAACAATAGGCGACAAGGATTTCAAGATGAAGATAAAAACGTGCAGGAGGGAAGCTAAGGAATCAGGTTATTGGTTAAGGCTGATGATTACCGATGGGTCAAAAGAATGTGAAGACGAAAGGAGATGCCTTAGGCAGGAGGCAAAGGAGTTTGTTCTAATCTTCTCTGCAATTTTGAAAAAGAGAGATGCCAATAGTCACGACTGATGAGATTTTAATTTGAATTTTATTTGGTTCTTGTAGTTTGGTTCTTATTTGGTTCTTGTGATTTGGTTCTTGGTTTTTTTTGGTTCTTGGAATTTTTACAATATGGAATTGAATGTTTTGACACTTTGTTACCTGATTGGCTCAGTTACTTTCATCCTCGGCCTGAAAATGCTCTCCAATCCGGCAGCGGCAAGAAAGGGAAACCTGATAGCGGCTGCAGGAATGATAATAGCCATACTGGGAACGATCTTTCTGTACAAAGACGAAGCCGGTAATAAACTGCACAACTACGGATGGATATTCGGAGGTATTGCAATAGGCGGTGTTATTGGGACACTGGCCGCAAAGAAAGTGAAGATGACGGCTATGCCGGAGATGGTGAGTATGTTTAATGGAATGGGAGGCGCTTGTGCGGCATTGATATCGATTGTGGAATTCAATCATCTGGTCAAACATCCGCATTTAGACCAGGAGGGATTTACCCTTTATCCTCCGTTGGCAGCTTTAGGAGGACATGGAGCATCTTTAACCGGCAATTTACCTGCAACGGAATTGGTAATTATAATGGCCGGACTGATCATCGGTTCGGTTTCGTTTGCAGGAAGTATGATCGCCTGGGGAAAGTTGAATGGGACTATAAAAGATTTTTCATTCAAAGGACAGCATATCTTAAACTTAGTCTTACTTGCTGCTGCGATCGGGCTGTCCGCTTTTATCATTTCGAAAGCAAGTCATTTCAGCGTCGAGGCAAGCCTTTCAGGCAACGACTTAAACTCAGTTACATTCACTTCTCATTTTCCTGTGTTGATCTTCTATGCCGTGTTTGTTCTTTCATTATTATACGGAGTGTTCTTTGTCATGCCTATTGGTGGTGCAGATATGCCGGTCGTTATTTCCATTTTGAACTCCTTTACGGGCGTCGCGGCGGCCTGCGGAGGTTTCCTGTACGACAATAAAGTAATGCTGACTGGCGGTATACTCGTTGGTGCGGCTGGTACGCTGCTGACCATCTTGATGTGTAAAGCCATGAACCGGTCATTGGGTAATGTGTTGATCGGATCGTTTGGAGGTGGCGCTAAAGCCGGGCCTGCCGGAGCCAAGCAGCAAGGTGCTTATAAAGAAATTTCATTGAGCGATGCGGCAGTGCTGATGGCTTATGCCAATAAAGTGATGGTGGTACCTGGATATGGTCTGGCGGTTGCCCAGGCGCAGCATGCCTGTCATGATCTCGAAAAATTACTGGAGAGCAAAGGTGTCCAGGTGAAGTATGCCATTCACCCGGTAGCGGGACGTATGCCCGGGCATATGAATGTATTGCTGGCTGAAGCGGATGTGAGCTATGAAAAGCTCCTGGAAATGGAGCAGGCCAACGAGGAGTTTCCTTCGACGGATGTTGTGCTGATATTGGGCGCCAATGACGTGGTGAACCCTGCTGCTAAAACTGATCCTTCATCGCCGATCTACGGCATGCCAATACTTGATGTGGAGCTGGCAAAAAATGTAATTGTAAACAAGCGGAGCATGAAGCCGGGTTATGCCGGTATCGAGAATGAACTCTTCTTCCAAAAGAAGACTTCCATGTTGTTTGGAGATGCGAAAAAGGTGTTGCAGGACCTGATCGGGGAAATAAAAAACCTGTAGCATGAGAAAAATAGATTTTAGCAGGACCCAAATAATTTTCCTCATTATTGCTGCTGCTCACTACATAGCTGCTATGGCAGCGGCTGGCGGCTGTATTTCAATGGGCGAAAAAACGCATGAATTCTACACAACCGGTACTGACTTTCATGTTATCGGGGGTGAAACCGGCCTCAACGGCGCAGCGATGGGTTTGGGAATCGTTGGTGCCGCGCTGATCTTATCGGGTACTTTCTTCTTGTACAAAGTATTTCAAAAAGACGGAATGAATAAATAAGCGGGCCGCTGGCCGCTCTAAACATGGGTAAAGCAACTGGCTATACCGCATATTACTTTTTCCTTTGCTTTGTTGCTCTGACATGGCTGCGCTGCTCCCATGTCAATAAGGAGGAATGCAGTAAATTGAAGCGCGGAGAGTTTTATTACAAGAGCAAAGCGACATTTGCGGGTAGCAGGATCAAACGAATCGATTCGATACAGTTTGTAACCGACGTGCAGACAGGAAAAGTGCAAAAGGAAAGGATAGAGTGGATAGATCCCTGCACTTATATGTTGTATCCTTTTCTGAGCGGTGATTCATTGCATACCGACTCAACCCCCTTAAAGGTCAGGGTGCTTGAAGTGAAAGAAAGATATTACAAGGTGAATGTTTCGAGCGAAGAGTATAAAGCCGATTTTAATGACACGGTATGGATTGGTGGTAACTAGATGCTGGATGCTAGATTCTGGATGCTAGATGTTGGATGCTTCTGCGAGACACCGGATGCGTGTCTGTCCCATAGGGACAAAATATCGGTAGCATGAAACAGAATAATTTTCTCAAGCGCTCCGTGCGCCTACGCTAAAGCTTCAGCGCAAGCGTAAGGTGCGCAATATTGGGGAGTAGCGAACGGGACGTACAAGAGTGCGACGCAACAGGCGATCATCAGGGTGTGTCGCTGGGTAAAAAATATAAAAAACCACATACATGAAAAGACTGATTGTTGTTTCGGTAACTATCGTATTTGCCCAATGGACACAGGCGCAGAAGTTAATGGGCTTTTCTGATGCAAGTGCAGGAAAAGAGACCGAATGGGAAAAGAAATTCGATGCCCAACTGGATGCAAAAAATCTCGACACCTGGATGAAGTTCCTCAGCTCGCATCCACACCATGTAGGCAGTGCGCAGGATAAAGCGAATGCCGAATACATGGCGAACCTGTTTCGCTCCTGGGGCTATCAAACAGAGATCGCCTCTTACTGGGTATTGTTTCCCACACCGAAATCTAGATTGCTGGAACTCACGGGGAGTAAAC
>DASSFT010000255.1:0-4025 GCA_035694045.1 Chitinophagaceae bacterium | reverse complement strand
TGTTCTTTTCCCTTGATGGAAAAGAACCAAAAGATCAAGCCGATTTGATGGTCACCATTTCCGATGACTGTATTTTTCCCACAACAAATCGGCGACACCACCCTGCTATTCGAAGGGCTCAAGGATGAAGTCCTCGCTTCGTGCTATGCGACCACCCAGGAAGCGCTGTATTCTGTCTTGTTTTTATCAAAGAAGAATGAGCATTCAGCTAGGACAGAATAAGGCGCTTGACCATCCCTAAAGATTGACGGAAATAGGACGATTAAAGTTACCCGTCAACACATTGGCTTGTCTATCAGAAGATGAGTATATTTAGAATATTCACTAATACACAAATTGTCTTCATGGAACTCATACCGATAAAACAGAACATTGACCAGAACAAAGAATTTGTCAATGATCCTGTATGCCAGGAAACGATTTATATGACGATTGATTTTTACAAACGGGCAGGTTATACCCCACCATGGATTTGTTACTATGTCAAAAAAGATGGCCAACTGGTGGGCAGTTGCGGTTTTAAAGGAGCACCGACTAATGACACGGTTGAAATTGCTTATGGCACTTTTGGAAAATACCAGCGCCAGGGTATCGGAACAGCGATCTGTAAACTGCTGGTTGATCTTGCGCTTGAGACGAATCCCCAGGTAAACATCACAGCCCGCACACTGCCGGAAGAAAATTTTTCAACCCGCATATTGAAAAAGAATAATTTCATTTTTAACGGGATGGTCAACGATCCTGAAGACGGCGATGTATGGGAATGGTTGTTTAAGAAATAACGATGGTCATTTAAAAAATTGTATTTATACCGACCTGGAATATCTTCGATTCTTTCGCCATACCATAGCTGAATGTTAGTGATAGTGCATTGAAAGGTGCAAACAGGAAGGCCGGACCATAACTGGTGTGAAGCGTAGTTGAATTTTCGCCCGGCATCCAAACCCTGCCAGCATCGAAGAATAGTATTAGCCCGGTTTTGGCATTCAGCCAATGCGTTTTGATATTGGTTATGTACCGAAGCTCATTGTTATTAAAAAATGCCGACTGGCCCCAGAAACGCTGCCACCTGTAGCCGCGCAGGTTTATAGCTCCCCCGATAACGGAATGCTCGTAAAATCTCGCCGAGTTCAATACTTCATCGTTGCAACGGATGGTAGAGGCTCCCGCCTTTACAGCCAGTGAAAATTTATTGCCGAATGGAATGTAAAACTGAAGCTTCGCCATGTATTTTTGAAACAACTCGCCCTTGCTGATATTCCTGAACAGGGAAGCGTTGGTTAAGAATGAAATGCCACGTGTCGGTACAATCGAATCATTTACATTCAGGAAACTGTAGGTGGCCTGGATACCAGCATATTTATTGTCATCAAACGTGTTCTTGTCTTCGGAACGGAAAATGGCTGCCACATACCGCTCTTTATCATCAATGATCTTCACACTCTGAAAAAAGCCCCCGATAGAAACAGTGCTTCTTCCAAATTGCCGGTTGATACCTGCGGAAGCAAACCATTCTCTTGTGCGCAGTTGGTAAAAATTACGACGGTAAACAGGTATCGCAGTTTCGTTGCCAAGCCCAAAGAAATTCGTCCAACGTATTGCGTCAAAATTGCCAGACAATGAAAGGTTCCATTTATTGATCAGGTTGGGAAACTCCCCTGTATAACCGAGGCTGAGAGATTTCTGGGAAAGCGAATAATGCAGGTCAATAAAGTGTTTTGCCGCAAAGGGTGGCCTTTTCCATTTATAGCGAAGGATCTTATACCCGATACCTACATATACCTGGTCCTCGTCGGTAAAGGAGATCGATGGCATAAGCCCGCGCTTGTTAATCTCGTGACCGTAATAATTAAATGTATGAATGGTTGTATCTGGCGAAAGATGAAGACGTGCATGATTTACCTGCAATGCATTGTCTTCATTGTCGTAAATAAAGATCTTCCCGCTACCCGGTTCCTGGACAATAGAATCCCTTTGCGGGCCCCCGATGATGCTTACCTGGATATCCGTATGTTTTCTCGCATCGTAAACATCATTACCATCAATACCAAAAATCCGGATCTTCTTTGTTTCGCCCGCTTTAAACGCCCGTGAATAAAAAGCCTCGCCTTTTCTTTTACCATCTTTGTCCAGTGCATACAACTTTACCAGGAGATCTCCCGCATCGTTTGTCCTGATTTCAAAAAATTCACTCTTTTTGCTTCCGGTGATCTCAACCTCCCTTGCCAGGAAATGATAATACTGGGTTGCATATTTTACAAGGTGACCCCGGCGGGATTTTAATTTCTCAATTAGTTCTTTTCCCGAAACGGCTACGATTTCCGGTGGCAACTGTTGGATGGATTGCTCGATTACCCTATCGGTGAGGGATTGCTGAAGGTCCTTTGCAGCCCTGGTCCAATCATCTAATGACAGTTGGTTGGTGAAAAACGGGTCAATATTCCGTTCTTCATAGTTGAGCCGGGAAATATCTTTGCTGTCGTGGTCGAAATTCTGCATATAGCCGTTACCAATAGCGGGCAGTGCGCGGTCGATCAAAAAGCCGTTGTGCGTGTAAAAAACCTGGTCACGATCTCGCGGCACGGGTATGTAAATCGATTCTTCACCGGATTTTACTTTGCCCCATTTCCACTGGTCTTCATGCCTGTCCCAATCGGCAAGCAACATATCGAATAACCTTGCTTTTGCAAACAAGTATTGATCCGCCCGGTTATCATTATCCTCTTTCAATTTTTCAACCACTTCATCCGTGCCGAAAAAATCTTTGAAATTACCCAAGTTGTCCGCTTCGCTCCAATCACAACTCAGCCGTTGTTCGATCATATAAAGATCATCGCCATATTTTTCGTTCAACGAATCAAGCGCAGGTTGTTTTGGTAAATACACAAGCCTCGGCTCCGTGTGGTATATGCCGGCATGTTGTTCCATTACCGTTAATGCAAAAGCTCCGTATGGATGCGACATCGAAACACCATCCTGTATAAGGTCCTCGACAAAAGTGCCTTTGTATGCTTTTGGCGTAACGTCGTTCCTGGATTTGTTGATGGATCGCAATGCATATTCTTTTCCACTCGCCGATTTCAACTTTAATCCTTTTGTCTCATTGCCGCCGCTTGTTTCAGAAGGTTTAAGTCCTCCATCTACTTTGTCAAGCCATAAGAAAGGAACGTTTACAGGAGTTGACCATTCTATCCGGCGGTTGCGGCCCCAAAGTTTTTGAAACGATCGCGGTTTTTTGTATTCCGGACCTGCAATCACCTGTTTAGTAGATGCATTCCCGGTGGTCTTATCCTGGGAGAAACAGTTGCTGGTTAAAATCAAGGCAGATAAGACTAAGACAGAACGGTTTAGGTGCTTCATTTATACAGGGGAATTTGCAAAGTGGATGCCAAGCCGGGGATTCCCTTTCCCATACCGGGCAATTTTTAATTTCAGGCAATTTTGATAGCCCTGCAGGTGTTGAAACGAAGGTCATGAAGTGCAAAACACCCTTATATGCTTTGTATCTAGCTCATTGATGTGTAATAATTATTGAAAACTAAACCATACATTTTCTTTCTTTTTTTGCCTGGTAGCCGGTGGCAAAGTATGTAAACGGCCATAATGGGTAAAAACTTTCTCATCTCCAATTAAAGCGGGTTTTTTACCTTACATCAATAAGCAGTATCATGAACCGACAAATCGTTTTGACCCTTTTTTTAGCAGTCAATTTTATGGCCTGTCGCTCGCAGCCACCTGCGCCGTCATCAACAACTCTCCGGGAAGCAGCAGTGAATTTCCTGGGCAGCCTATCTGCCAAACAAAAAAAGCAGGTTCAATTCCTCTTCACCGAGGAGGAGCGCTATAACTGGCATTTCGTTCCAAAAAGCCGGAAGGGCATTTCTTTAAAAGAGCTGAATACCTCTCAACGCAATACAGCATATTCGCTGTTACACATGGCAATGAGCGATACAGGCTATCGCAAAACGACCGCTATCATTGAACTGGAAGATATTTTACGCGAGGCAGAAAATCGTCCGGTCGGC